>CAYQOI010000517.1:0-2954 GCA_964419085.1 uncultured Cytophagia bacterium
GCACGATGATTGCCACTACAAGGGCGAACAGCGTGGTCAACAGCGCCACCGAAATACCGCCGGCCACGATGGAAGGCGAAATATCATTGGCTTGCTCGATGGCTTTAAAGGCCTCGATCATGCCCCACACGGTTCCCAGGAACCCCAACATGGGCGCGATACTCACAATTGTGGCCAACCAAACCAGACCTTTTTCCAGAAAAGCCATTTCGATGGAGCCAGCATTCATGATCGCTTTCTCGACTTGCTCGATGCCGCGATCTACCCGCAGCAGACCGGCATGGAAAATCGAAGCCACCGGCCCGCGGGTGTTGGCACAAACTTCTGTCGCAGCCTCCACGCCACCTTCATTCAACGCCTTCTTGATGGTCGCAAGGAATTTCCGGGTGTTCACCGAAGCACGGGATAGCGTCCACAATCTTTCGAGACTGATCGCAATTCCAAAAACCAGACACGCCAGAATCGGCCACATGAAACCGCCGCCTTCGTTAAAGAGCTCCAAGAAATTCATTACTCGTTTTCCTCCCTTAGGTTACTTTTGAAAGGTATTTGATTTCTAAGAAGAGATTAAGATACTTAAATATTTCAAAATGATAAAGATTTTTTGTCTAAAAGTCAATATTTTTTTTGGCGGCACGGTTTGCGCCACGCTCATCGTTCCAACGTCAGATTCGCAAGCTTGGCCGCTTCGTTGAAATACTTCACCGCCTCCCGAACCTGACCGTCCTCAAGCACCTCGATTTCATAGAATTCTTTTGCACCCCAGAGATGGCGGGCGATCTGGCTCTTGATCCGGCGCTTGATGAACTCCCCATCGCCGGCAATCTCTTTTTCATCCACTTCCACACCTCGTCTCCGGGCCAGGGCTACCGCGTCCCCGACCATCTTTGCATCGACCACAAAACGCTTCTTGAAACCGTCGAAGTCGGCAGCCAGGGAGTCGTGCCGGGCCGCAAAATCCTGAGCGTAGTCGAAAAGGATCTGATTCTGAATCAGCCGCACCGTGCTCCTGGACAACCGGTGCAAAGGCAACCGAATATCGGGAGAAATGCCGCCACCGCCGTACACTTTCCTTCCCGAGCTGGTCTTGAACACGGGTTTCTTTGCGGTACTATCCGGGGATGAGTTGGGATCGTAATCGTCGTAGGCCTCGGAGATGTAGTCTTGCAGGCCGTTCTTGTAAGGCCGCTGGATGAGCCGGCCGCTCGGCGTGTAGTAGCGGGCGATGGTAATTCGCACCGCCGAGCCGTCCCGCAAGGAGATTTGATTCTGCACCAACCCCTTGCCGAAGCTGGTGACGCCCATGATCAGGCCGCGGTCCCAGTCCTGGATGGCCCCGGCCACAATTTCCGACGCGCTGGCAGAACCGTGGTCGATGAGCACGATGAGCGGATATTTGGGATGCGTGCCCTCGTCGGTAGAGTAGTAATCCTCGTTGGAATTGGGGATGCGGCCGCGAGTGTAGACGATGCGCTTGCCGCCGTCGAGGAACTTGTCCGCCATTTCCACCGCTTGTTCCAGATAGCCACCCGAATTGCCCCGCAGGTCCAGGATCAACTGCTTCATGCCCTGGCCTTCAAGCTCCTGCAGAGCGTTCTCGAATTCTTCGTCCGTTGTTCTGGCAAACCGCCCTACTTTAATATAGCCGGTCTTATCGTCCAGCATGAACGAGACCGTGATGCTGTAAACCGGAATCTTGTCGCGCGTGATGGTCACATCGAACGGCTCTTCGAGCCCCGGCCGTTGAATCTGAATGGTCACCTGCGAACCCTTTGGCCCTAACAGCTTTTGTCGAATCTGCTGCTCGGTCATGCCGTAAGTGGAAACCCCCTCGATCTTCACGATGCGGTCGCCAGGCCGGAGCCCGAGACGCTCCGACGGGGACCCGGCGATGGGCGAAACCACCATGGGCACCTTGTCGTGCACGATGAACTCGATCCCGATACCCTCAAATTCCCCCTCGAACTGTTCGCTGATCTCCTGCAGCCGCTCCTTCGGGATGTAAACGGTGTGCGGATCCAGTTTCTCCAGCATGCCGTTGATCGCCCCATCCACCAGTTGGCCGGGGTCAACCTCCTCGACGTACAGCTTGCTCACCGCCTGCATCACTTCTACGAATCGCTGGATCTGGTCGTAGATGTTCGTGCCTTTGGCCAGCACATCGAACTTCAGGGCCAACACCAGCAAAAACAACGCGAAGACGGCCAGCCCGGCGAGCTGATTACGAAATCTCTTCATTTTAGGAACACCTTGATTGGGTGAAGCTAAACCTTAAACAACGACGACTTCATTGTTTACATCAATGTACAATGATTATACGCCGGGAGTCAACAAAAATCTTCCGGCGTTCCGGTTTTCAGGCCGGAGAGTGGGGTGGCAACACGAGGACGCGTGCGGTCTACGAGGGATCGGACTTGCGGGCAACGCGCCTTTTGCTGTCCCGGCGCGCGCGACTCGCAAGCCAAAAGGGCGGTCAAAGAAGCAAAACTCAGAATGACGATAGACCAAAAACCGAGCGCCGCCGCTCGATGGACCTATCATCTCTTTCCTGCGTGTGGGTCGACTTCCAACGGTGAGTAGCCCAGGCCGTCCGGCTCCCGCCCGGCTTTCAAACGGTCGACCACAGCCCATTCTCGCAAATCGATCACCGCGATCACGTCCGCGTTGGTGTTGGCGACATAAGCATATTCGCCTTCCGGATGAATCAGGATGCCCACCGGCACCGGGCTGTCCCCAAATCGGTCGCTGAAAAGCCGCTCCCGTTTGTCCTCGGCCGCACGGGCCGCCATCACAATGCGACGGACTTCCGTGCGAGCCTTGCGGTCAAACACCGCCACATCTCCGGAACGGGCATTGGACACGAGGACGTACTTGCCGTCCGGCGTGAATCTCACCCGGATGGGAAACGAGCGGCACGGGAGGACTTTCACGACCCGTAGAGAGGCGACCTCGAG
>CAYQOI010000518.1:0-355 GCA_964419085.1 uncultured Cytophagia bacterium
CATCGATCCGCTGGAACAGTTCGGCATTTTCGTGGGACTGGTGGTGGCCTTTATCTATGAGACGACGTCGCTTCATCTCAGTCCTTTTGCTTCGTTCATGATCGTGACGTTCGTGAGCGTGGCCTGTGCCGTGGCCGGCGATGCGGGCCACGACTACAAATCGTCCGCACTGGTGGGCACCCGATTTTTCGATGTGGTGAAGGTGGACATGATCACGGTGGTGGTTGCGGGACTGGCCGCACCGCTGGCTCTGGAGATTATTCGCAGGGGGTTTGCCGAGACGCTTTTTACCCCCGCGATGCCTGCGCCGCAGGCGCAACTGGTGGCCGGCAGCATCTTCGGATTTGACTACCCC
>CAYQOI010000518.1:365-2932 GCA_964419085.1 uncultured Cytophagia bacterium
CATCGATCCGCTGGAACAGTTCGGCATTTTCGTGGGACTGGTGGTGGCCTTTATCTATGAGACGACGTCGCTTCATCTCAGTCCTTTTGCTTCGTTCATGATCGTGACGTTCGTGAGCGTGGCCTGTGCCGTGGCCGGCGATGCGGGCCACGACTACAAATCGTCCGCACTGGTGGGCACCCGATTTTTCGATGTGGTGAAAGTGGACATGATCACGGTGGTGGTTGCGGGACTGGCCGCGCCGCTGGCTCTGGAGATCATTCGCAGGGGGTTTGCCGAGACGCTTTTTACCCCCGCGATGCCCGCGCCGCAGGCGCAACTGGTGGCCGGGAGCATCTTCGGATTTGACTACCCCGCCGCGTTTGCGGCCGGCTTTGCCCTGGCTTTTGTGGGGGAGATCGCGAATCGCTTTCTGCCCGAACGCTTCAAAAACCGGCTGCTGCTCATGCCCATGGGGATCGGGCTGTTTCTGGGCATGGGACTGGCGCTGCCCCTCGCGCTGGGTGCGCTGATTCGCAGCTATATCGACCGGCGGCACGCACATCTCTACCAGACCGGGTTGCTCATCGCGGCCGGCGTGATGGGCGGCGAAGGCATCGCGGGGTTTGGCGCCGGCGCCCTGACCATTTTCGGATTGCGTTACCAAACCGGAGCGTTTTTCCTCATCCTGCTGTTTCTCATCGTTTTGTTTTTCTCCTGGCGGCGTTACGTCCGGCTGGCTCCGTTTTCGCCCGCATCTCTGTTCTGACGCTTCGTACCCGATCGGCTGTTTCGGCATCCACCGCCCGCGCGGAATATTCGGCGACCTTCCCACTCGGGGCCGGCGATGGCGTGTTGCCCTGGTGTTTGCGCGCCGAATTTTGACCGGGCTTTAGCTTTACGTTTCGAGAACCTTTAAACCCACACGGTTTAACCAAAGGAGGCAACCATGGCCAGTCGAAGTTTAGACGATCTGCGAGAGCCCATCAGGGGGCTTGCTGCGCAGTTGCGGGACCGGTACAACGAACCGGAGGGCGAAGAGCTCCTGATCTACAGCACCCTTCGCACGATGGAAGATCAGGCGAGGTTGTACCGTCAAGGACGCAGCTTGCAGCAAATCGAGCGCAAGGCCGAGGAACTGCGCACCCGGTGGGGGCGCCCGGACCTGGCGGAGATCCTGCTCAATGTCGGGCCGCAGTTCGGCCGCAAGGTCACCTTTGCCGGCCCGGGGCAATCCATGCACAACTACGGGCTGGCATTCGACTCGGTGCCGCTGCGCCACGGCAAGCCGGTCTGGCAAACCACCAAGCCGGAAGACCGGGCTTTGTGGCAACGTTACGGCCAACTCGGGGTGGAACTGGGCCTGGAATGGGCCGGCAACTGGACCCGTTTTCGCGAATTCCCCCACATGCAAGAAGCGGGGGCGCGCTGGCAGGATTTGATCCGGCAGGGTTAGAGGGAAAGGCTTGGGAACCGCGGCGGGCGTTTTGTCGTTGTGAGCAATAGCGATATTTCGAGGAATGTAGCTTTATCGGGATGTCACGCGGACCGGATGGGGAGCCTTCACCGCGTCCGTGGACCCGCTTCCGGCGCGACGTCTTGACAGGACTGAACCCAACAGAGGAGAGGTAAGATGAGGAAAACTGCGACTTTGTTCTGCCTGGTGCTGTTCCTTATTCCAATGGCCGCCCCGGCCCAGAACGGCGTCAAGGATTTCTTCACGCAGGTGGATGTGTTCATGAAGAAGTATGTCCGGGACGGGCGGTTCGATTACAAATCACTGAAAGAGAATGAAGAGCAGCAGGAGTTGGAGCGGCTGCGGATCGCGGCGAAGCGCGTGTATCTGCCCAACATGGCTTCGAACTGGGAGAAAGCTTACTGGATCAACGCCTACAACGTTTCCGTCATCAGCCTGTTGAACACCCACTATCCCGTCGCCTCGCCCAGGGACATCGAGGGATTTTTCGACCACATCAGCCTTTTTCTGGCACAGAAACGCGTCACCCTGGACCAGATAGAGAACGAGTATCTGCGCAAGAAGTTCAAGGATCCGCGCATTCATTTCGCTCTGGTGTGCGGGGCCAAAGGGTGCCCGCCGCTGGCAGATTTCGCCTTCCGTGGGGACATCATCGATCAGCAGCTGGATGCGCGCGCCCGGGCCGCGTTGAACGACAACAACTTCATCCGTGTGGATAAAGAGGCCAAGAAGGTCTACGTCTCCGAGATTTTCAAATGGTTCAAAGATGATTTCACCGCGGGGGGCAAAAGCGTGCTGCAGTTCATCAATCAGTACCGTGATGAAAAAATCCCTGAGGATTTCTCGGTGGATTACTATCCCTACGATTGGAGTCTGAACGAGTATACTGAAAAGGATTGAGTGCCACATGGCGTAAGCGGTCAGCCTTGAAGCAGCAGGTTGGGAGCGTGGCCGGACTCAGGGTCAGGCTCCCTTCGCGTGTGCCCGGGGAGCGGAAATTGCAAAAAACACAGGAATCTTTGCCCATGCATGAGTTCGTGCTACGAGATTCCGGCCTCCGCCAATTGGCAGAGCCGGAATGAAACAAAATGCGAGACCACGGCAGGTGGTG
>CAYQOI010000519.1:0-2926 GCA_964419085.1 uncultured Cytophagia bacterium
TCGGCCCGACCCGCGTTCCTTCATTCATATCTCAATGCGTCCACCGGATTGGCCAGTGCCGCCTTCAGGGCCTGCGTCCCCACTGTCAGCAGCGCGATGAACAGGACCAGGCCGCCTGCCAGCGCAAACAGCCACCAGGTCAATTCTATGCGATACGCGAAGTCTTCCAGCCACCGTCGCATCAGATGGTAAGCGAAGGGAGCGGCGATGCCGATGGCAACGATCACGAGCCTGGCGAAATCTTTCGAAAGGAGAATCACGATGCTGTTGACCGTGGCGCCCAACACTTTTCGGATGCCGATCTCCTTGGTGCGTTGCTCGGCGGCGTAGGCGGTGAGACCGAACAGTCCAAGACAGGCGATGAAAATCGAGAGGATGGCGAATGATGAAACCACCTGGCGCAAGCGCTCCTCTTTTCGATACATCGCCCGAAAGGAGTCATCGAGAAACCGATACTCGAACGGCATTTCCGGCGCGAATTCGGCAAGCGTTTCTTTGATGTGGTGAATGGCCTCGTGTACCCGCCGCGGGTCCAATTTGGCCGTAAGAATTCCCTCGCTGGACCATGTGGATCCTTCATGAAGTTGCAGAACAACGGGACGGATTCTCTGATGCAGCGAGGCGAGATGAAAATCTTTTACCACGCCGATGACTTCCCCATCCGGGTGACGGATGCCAAAGGGTTTGCCGATGGCTTGTTCCGGCGTCCACCCGAGAGCCCGAACCGCGGTTTCATTGAGAATCACCCCGCGTGTTCTGTCGCTTTCGAGATCGGGCGAGAAATTCCTGCCGGCAATTAACCGCAAGCCCAATGTTTCGATGAAGGCCTGGTCCACGACCGCGGGCATGAGTTGGATAGCTTCCTGGCTTGCTTCGGTCTGCGGCGACAACTCCTTTGGGGGATCTACGAGGGTGATGTGAAACTCTCCGGGTACGGCTTCTGCTACCGTCGCCTTAACAATGCCGGGATGCGCAAGGATGCGCTGGCGCAAATCTTCCCTGAGCCTCCACAATTTCTGACTGTGCAGCTTCACAAAAACAACGTTGTCGGCATCGAACCCGAGATCCTTGGTCCGGACATAGTGCAGTTGGTCATAGATGACGCTGACGCAGATCACCAGAAATAACGAGACGGTAAACTGAAGCACCAGCAGGAATTTTCTCAGCACGTTCCCTCCGGACGTCATTGTGCGAGTCTGGCCACGCATGGCTCGCACCGGCTGGAAGCGTGCCAGAACAAAAGCAGGGTAAGCCCCCGAGGCGATGCCGGCCAGGAGAGCAAAGGCGCAGAGCGCTGCCACCACCGAACCGTGGCGAAAGAGGACGAGATTCTTTTCGAACACGATATTGAAGGCAGGCAATGCGGCCTCCGTGAGAAAGAGGGCGAGCACAAGCGCTGCAGAGCTGACCAGCACCGATTCTGTCAGAAACTGCAGAGCAAGCTGGCTTCGGGTTGCTCCCATGGTTTTCCGAATGCCGACTTCGAGTGTTCTCTTGATTCCTTGCGCGGTTGCGAGATTGGTATAGTTGATGCCCGCGATGGCTAGGACGAAGAGAGCGGCAAGGCTAAAGATGTAGAGGTACTTGACTTGACCTCCAAACCCCTCTGTCATATACAGGTCGGAAAGATAGACCGAGGTGAGGGGAATGGCAAAAGTCACCGGCGGCTTTTTCTTGAAGTGCGGCGCCAGAGCTTGCTGAATCTGCGCTCCGAGAGATTCAGGATCCACGTGTTCCTGCAGCAGAGCGTAAGTAGAATACATATATGATCTCCAGCCGTCGGTCCTGCGCTGCGAGTCAGGAAGCCGCTCCAGCGAGACAATCATGTCGAACTGAATCGTGGAATGAGAGGGCGGGTCTTCAACCACGGCCAGGACCGTCACCGCATCCGAGGAGTTCTCGCTGGTGAGAAGAAGGGTTTCGCCGATGGGATTGGCCTCCCCGAAGAATCGCCGGGCGACGCTTTGCGTGAGGATGACGCCGTCCGGGTGTTTCAGCGCCTCTGAGGGCTGCCCGGCCACCGCGGGAAAGGTAAAAACTTGGAAGAAAGCGGGCTCGCCGTAGAGCACCTGGAACTCATCGCTTAATTGTCGAGAGGCGTTGGCCAGGCGCTGGGAGCGTGTCAGGAAGTGGGTCGCCAACCGGACTGAAGGAATCTGCTCTTCGAGCAGGCGTTTGAGCGGATAGGCCGTAACCAGGCCCCTGCCAAAAAACATCTCATGTCCGATCTGCACGATCCGGCCGGCGTGCTCGTGGAAGCGGTCGAACCGGGTCTCGTCGTGAACATAAAGGCCGAACAGCATGCATACGGCCATTGCCAGGGCCAAGCCGGAGACATTCAGAACTGTGTAGGCGGGCTTGTGTCGCAGGGCGCGAAAGCCGATGAGAAAGTATTTTCTGAACATCAGTTCCTCCAGGACTTATTCGAGTACGCATCTGTTCAAGTTTCGTGCCAGCCTTGTTTTTAAAGAAGATAGAGCAAATCGGGAAGTTCAGAACCTGCTTGATACTATCCGCTTTCATTACACCTGATGTGCGCCAGCGAACACCGATCGTCCGAAATCAAACAGGCCAGCCGAAGGACGAGGCCCGATGATTTAAGACTCACTCATCTCCCGGGTTCTCCTTCCTCAGATTCGGGAGCGGAGCCCGGCACCAGAGGAGGGGGTGCCCCTCCCCGCCGGTTGTCACGAGCCGGAAGCTCGCGAGTGGGTGAAATGGAACCCGGGTGGACGGAGAACTCATGCGGAGAAAACAGTTTTGATTTGTTGAATTGTTTTTTTACATTTTACCATTGGTGTCCGGTTAAAAGAGCAAAACAGTGTCCGCAAGTGTCTAAAAACCAGAGCCGATTACACCCGGAAATTTCAGCCGTGACTTGGTTTTGGACGTGAGCCGTAACACGGGGCTGTCCAAAAAGTCGGGC
>CAYQOI010000520.1:0-2919 GCA_964419085.1 uncultured Cytophagia bacterium
CAGGATCTCGTAACTCTGGCTGCTGCCTCCCCGCACGATCTTGCTCGTCTTGCCGGTCTCGAGGTTCCGCAGCAAAATATTCAGCGTGAAGTTTTTGTTGCCCACGTAGACCAATTTCTTACCATCCGGGGAGATCGATGGGACAATGTTGATGCTGTTGCAATCCTGACAGACCTCCATCAACGGTTTGGCGATTTCGTCGGGCTTATCCAGCAGGACGTTCTTGGGCAGATAGCGCTGTCGGGCGTCATCCTGCCACCTCTTGGAAAGCTCCACCAGATCGAGCCCCGTATGGGCCTTGAACGCCCGGTTCAGATCGCCGGTCGCGCGCGCGGTCTTGAAGATTCGTCCCACCACTTCTTTGCCGTAGCGTTCGCCCACATAGTACCAGATCGCCTGTCCCATACGGTACACACGGATGTCGAACACGAAGCTCATCTCCGGGATGGTCAGCAGTGTGTTGTTGAGCACCGCGTCGCGCATCCACATGCGGGTGATGTTATCCATCCCCACCGACATATATTCCGCCATACCTTCCATGAACCAGAGCGGCGGATTGAAGCGCCGCACCAGGTCGGTGGGGCCTTCCGCGAGGAGAATGTCGAACTGGAACGCGTGCACCATCTCGTGGGTTAAGACGTGGATAAACTGGCCGTAAGACCCGGTGATGGGCAGAATCATTCGGCCCTTGAGCGATTCGGTCACACCTTGTGTGCCTTCGCTGATGTAGGTCTGAATCGCGTTGGTCTGTTGAAAATCGTTGTGCGAGGCATAGAGTAGAAGCGGGATCTTGTGTTTGAACCGGTAATCCAGCACGTCGCTCAGGTAGGCGTAGGACCGCTCGGCGATCTGCGCGGCGTCCAGCGCCGCCTTGCGTTCTTCTGTATAGAAATGGATATTGAAATGCTCGGTGCTGATCACCGACCACTCGAAGTTCTTGTAGTGGACCTTGTTTTGTCCAAAGCCGAAAATATCGCCGAATTGGGCAAACACGTTGCTCGTAAGCAAGAGCAGCAAAGACAGCGCGGTACAAGCCCCCGCCAGCCTGGTCCATCCACCGGAATTCTGCGCGCCCCCGATGTCCGTTGTTTCTACCTTATCGACCCGCATGTTAAAAAGCCTCCTTAAAGCGCCGCTTATGATATTTGCCATCAATGTAATGAAAAAAACCTTGTCAGTCCACAACTTTATTCCAAATTTGGCAGACCCGGGAACCGAGGCCGCCTACCCCAAATACCCTGTTGCGAGGAGAAATATTCCCCCCGGACACAAGACGACTCCCGCTGCCATAAGATTTGATCTTGCGAAAATCATGCCAAGAAGGAGCCGCTGCACACCGGGCAACGGCCCTTCCCTTGGAGAGCTAAGCGAACAAACGGAGGAGGATTCGGACGATGTCAGATCACGCGGCGCGCTGCGTCACATATCCGTATTCTCGCACCTCCTCGTCCAGGGAGGTGAGAAAACCAGAGGCCAAATGATGGGCTAACCCCTCGTAGAAGCTGACCGGCGTGCATGCAGGCCCGGATGAGCTATCCAGATAATCGTGCACCCTTTCGAGGAGCCTTACTTTTGCGTTCCACTCAAAGAGATCATCGAAATACATGGGGGAACCCTTTAAGTTCATCATGCCAAAGCTGGTTCAAACTCCCTTTGATTCAGCAGATACTCGGCTTTAAATTCATCGGCATACCCTTCCGCAATCCAAAGCATGATCGCCTCACGAAATGTTATTTTTTCGCGATTTTGCTCCGCGATGACCTTGCGAAAATTCTCGATCTCCATGAGCTGGGCTGCCATAAAATCCGATTGTTTGAATGCTCTGTCGTTCATTGTGCCCTCATTCAAGCTTGAGTCGTAATTCCGTTTCTTGATGACTGGTCCTCTCTGCTTGGTTGTTTTGGCAAAAAACATACCACGACTTCCATGAAACGCCGCCCAGACGACGAATGCGAGTCACATGCCTGTTTTTTCAACACTTGCACAACAAACAACATGCCAACCTCAAGACAAAGAAAGCCGCTGGACTGTCAGCTTCTGAATCACTGTCTTGCAGGTGTCTCAAATCGCGCCCCTTTTCCCCACAGCGTTGCGAAAATTCGCTAAAAGAGATCCATTCGAGGCACAAATGGCACAATTGGGAAAAAATCGGCCAGATCCTTGTCTTATATATAGTAGAGATTCTCTATAAAAACACACAAAATCGGAGGGGCCTCAAATGGATTTAACAAAAATACAGACCCTCGAAGCGACTCTGGCGCAAACCAAAAAGCACCAGGAGGCCGATCGAGGCGTCCAGGCCGAGGTACAAGCGTACCTGGTGAGCAGTGCGGGCCCAGAGCCTGCCGATGGGGAGGTCCGCAACTATTTTTTGACCAAACACTATCCCGACTTCGACATAGATTTACAGCCGTCTAGCAGCGAGCCCTACGGCTACAACGAATTGGAGACCATGTTTTTTGAAGGCACCCAGAAGGCGCTGTTTCTGAAATTCAGCAAGAAACCGGACGAGGCCCAACAATTGCTGGACACAACCCGCAAAATCGCGGAGTCTCTTGCCACTCCCTTCTTGCATGAGTACTTAACCTTCATCGAAAAACCCACCACGGACGTGACGAAGAAACTCAAACTCGAATATCTCTACGAGCAAGTCAACAAAACTCTGGCGCAAAACAGGATCACCGAAGGCGTCCAAATCATCGGCACCGGACTGGCGCTTGCGCAGCAGATGGGGGACCAGAAACGGGAGCTCGATTTCTACAGCAAGTTCCAGTACGTGCTCTATGAGTGCCTGAACTGTCCCAACGTGGCGCTGAGCCTGGGCTTCTTCCTGTTCTCCCGGGTTTCAGGGTACGACAGGCTGCGCTGCTGGACACACTTTCACAGCGGAAACGCGTGCCTGGATCTCAAAGACTTTCC
>CAYQOI010000521.1:0-2919 GCA_964419085.1 uncultured Cytophagia bacterium
ATCATAAAGCGCCGTTGGAGCATCAACGGCTAAATTCAGCCTGTCAGCAACTTGTAAAAAACTACAAACAGCACCCTTTCCGGTCAAGTAAAATTACAAAATCTTCTTGAGCACTTCCGTGTCCACGTTCCGGCCGGTCAAGACGACCACGGTCCTGGCTCCGGGTGCGACCCGTTTTTCCAGAAGCGCTGCGACCCCCACCGAGGCCGACCCTTCCACCAGCATGTGCTCCGCTTCGAGAACCAGTCGCATGGCCTCCACGATGGCCTCCTCGGACACCAGCACGACCTCATCCACAAATCGACGCGTCAGCTCCAGCGTCGCGGGGCTGACAAACCGGCCCGCGAGGCCGTCGGCAATGGTAGGACCGATGGGCGTCTCGATGTTGTGCCCCACCTCAAGCGCGCGCACCATCGCGGGCGACGCCTCGCTCTGAACGCCCACAACCCGCACGCCGGGACTAAGCGATTTCGCGGCCACGGCTACGCCGGAAATCAATCCACCGCCGCCCACCGGCACCAGGATCAACTCCGCGGCCGGCAGGTCATGCATGACTTCGAGCCCCACGGTGCCCTGCCCCGCGATGATCTCCGGATCGCTGAACGCGTGGACAAACACGCGGCGGTCGCGTTCCTGCATCTCCCGGGCCACCTGCTCGGCTTCGTCGTAGTCGACCCCCTGCTGCACCAGTTGGACGCCCAACTGTTGCAACGCCGCAACCTTTGCCGCGGACGCAGCCACGGGAACCACCACGCAGGCCTCCGCGTGCACCTGTCGGGCTGCATACGCGACCCCCAGGCCGTGGTTGCCCGCTGATGCCGTCACCACCCCGCGGCGGCGCTCCTCTGGCGAAAGCAAAAGCAGCCGATGAAACGCGCCTCGCACTTTGAAAGAACCGGTCTTTTGCCAATTCTCCAGCTTGAGGTAGATTTCCGCGCCCAGGCGTTCTGACAGGGCAAGAGAATGCATGATGGGTGTGCGCCAAATGTGAGGTTGAATCACCTCTTGCGCAGAGACGATATGTTCCAGTGCTATTTGCAAAGCGCGAGACAAATAGATGAAGAACCCGGTCGAGCCAGACGAAGTGTGGTCACGATGTGCGGAGCGCCCGCGCGATTTGCAGGCGCGCTGCTCGTACCGCCGGTGCAAACCCTCCCAGGAGACCCATGATAAGCGAAAAGGACAGCGAACTCATCACGATTCCCGGGGAGAGTTCAAAACCGAAGACAACTTCAGAAAAACTGCTCCAGTTGATGGTAGAAATATCGAAAAACTGCAGGACAAATGCAAGCAGAATGCCCACCGTCCCCCCGATCAGCGAAATCAAAATGCACTCGAACAGAAACGACACCAGAATGTTCCGGCGCTTGAACCCCAGGGCCCGGAGCGTGCCGATCTCCGCGGCGCGGTTGGCCACCGCGGAATACATGGTGATCACCGCGCCCGTGGTCGCACCGAAGCTGAAGATGATCGTGATGGTCAGCCCCAGCACCTTGATGAAAAGGCCCAGTCCCTGCGATTGCTCTTCGTAGTACTCGCTTTCCTTTTTCACCTCGACGGTAAGACGCGGGTCGCTTTCGACGCGCGCTTTCATGGCCTCGAATGCGGCGGGATCACGCATCTTCATGGTTACGGAAGAGAAAACCGGCCGGCGAAAGGCTTGCATGAATTGCTCCACGTCGCCCCAGATCTCCGAATCGAAGCCGGTTCCGCCGGCGTCGAAAATGCCCACCACCTTCCAGTCACGCATCCCCATATTCACCGACTCGCCCAGGCCGCAGCCTTTGAACTTCGCGGCCACGCCCTTGCCTGCGATAATCTCGGACGTTCCGGGCCGCCACATGCGACCCGCCACCAGCTTCACTTTGTCGCGCAGAATCAGCGATTCCGGAGAGACCCCCCGCACCACCACGTTTGCCTCCTTCCGGCTGGAACGTTTCGCCAGGCTGTTGATCACCACCAACTCGCCGGCCAGGAGCGGCTTGCCTTCCGGGGTCACCTGCGCCTCGGGCAGCGTTCTCAGAATATTCACCTGGCTGCGGGGAATGCCGCTGTTGAGCTCTGCGCTGGAGCCTTTGCGCAGGAAGATGGCGTTGTCCGGTTCCCCCGTGCTCACGAGGGTCTTCCGAAAACCGTTGGCCAGCATGAGCACCGCAGTGAACACAAAAACCACCAGCGCGATCCCCAGCACCGTGAGACCGGTGGTAAGTTTCCGTGAAGTGAGATTGCGCAGATTGTAAACGATGGGAATCTTCATTCGCTCGCCTTTCTCGGTTTCACAAACACCTCGCCTCAGCCGATGTACCGCAAGCCGTCTGCGATCTTCATGCGCACGGCCTGCAAACTGGGAAACAGGGCGGCCAGAACCCCCACCGCCAGTGAGGCTAAGACAGCCAGAATGACGGTGGTCTCCTGCATTTCAAAGACGGGAAAGAAGTTTCCGAGAGTCTGAGTGAGAAATCTCGCAAATGCGTGCACCATGGGGAAGGTTATCAGCAAACCCAGCGCGCCGCCGGCCACCGCGATGAGGCTCGATTCGCCCAGAATCAACGCGACCAGATGCTTTGGTCTAAAGCCCAGAGTTTTGAGCACCGCATATTCGGTCACTCGCTCCCGCGCGGTCATCGCCATGGTGTTGGCCAAAACCAGCAGGATGACCGCCACCACGACCACGGAGATCACCCGAATCGCGGTCACGATGGTACCGGCCATGGAAACAAATCGCATTCGGAATTCTCGCTCCGTCTCGGTTTTGGTCTCGGCGAGGGAGTTGTCGAACATGCCATCGATCTCTCGAATGATGCGCGGCGCGTCTTCGGCACGGGCAATTCCCACATAGAAGCCGCTGACGTTCCCGGCCCGCCCCGGTGCAGTCTGCCTCAGGCGTTCATCCAGGTACTTCCAGTGGAAGAACATGGA
>CAYQOI010000522.1:0-2915 GCA_964419085.1 uncultured Cytophagia bacterium
ACCGCCATCTTCGCCGTTTTGACTTTTGGGGTCCCGGTATTTCTGCAATCTTTTGTGTTTTCTTATAAAACAGGCAATTACATTTTCAACATCTATCCTTTCTATGTGCTGCTGATCGCGTTTGCGGCAAGCAACGTTTATGAACTGGAACTGAACGTCCTGCCGCGCGCGCAAGCGCTGCTGGGAAGATTGGGGGAGAAAGCGCGGCCCGGTCTGCTGAAGGGAGGGCTGGTGCTGCTGCTGGTGGCGTGGGTGCCGCTGACCGTGTGGTTTCGCTTTGCGGTGCACATCCCGCGCAACGGCGCGGCCGGCCCCAACGGCGCCATCACGCATAACGATTGGAAAGGCGCACTGCGCTATGTTTCTCAGCACGCCCAGCCGGGCGACGTGATCGCGTCGACGTTGCCGCTGACCGTCCTGTACTACTTTGGGCGGGTGGACTACAATCTGAATCTGGCGCACCTGGACGAGAGCCTGAAATGGACAACCCCGGCCACCGACGGCAGGCACAATGAGTTCTACACCGGCGTTCCATCCATCGAGTCTGTGGAGGAACTGCAGCAGGTGATGGCGGCGCACGCGCGGGGCTGGTTGGTGGTCGACAACTACCGCTTCGGAAAAAAGCAGTATATTACCCCCGTGCTGTCTGCCTACATTGAGCAGCACCTCAACCGGGTGTGGCAAGACCGGAAAAAAACCGTGACCGTTTACAGTTGGTCGGAACAAAACCTGGGGAAGAAGACGCAATGAAGATCGCCATCATGGGTACTCGAGGCATTCCTGCCAATTACGGCGGATTTGAGACCTTTGCCGAGGAACTCGCACCGCGACTGGCCGACAAAGGGCACGAGGTGACCGTTTACGGCCGGTCAAACAACATCACATACGAAGGGGAGTACTACAAGGGCGTACGTCTGGTCATCTTGCCCACCATCTCGCACAAGTACCTGGACACCGTGGCGCACACATTTCTTTGTACCCTCCACGCGTTGAAGGAGCGCTACGACGTGGTTTTGGTGTGCAACAGCGCGAACGCGTACTGCTCGTTTATTCCGAGACTGGTGCGCACCCGCGTCGCGATAAATGTCGACGGGTTGGAGTGGCAGCGCTCCAAATGGAACAGGCTCGGTCGGTGGTTTTATCTGGTCTCCGAGTGGCTGGCGACGTTCATGGCAAACGAGGTCGTGACGGATGCGAGAGAAATTCAAAAATACTATTTGAAAAAGTTCAAAAAAGACTCTACCTTCATCCCGTATGGCTCGCCCATCGGCGTGGTGGAAACCAGGGAGGTTCTGGACCGCTTCGATCTAAAGCCGAGAAATTATGTCCTCTACGTCAGCCGACTGGAACCGGAGAACAACGCTCACCTGGTGGTCAAGGCCTTCGAGAAGGTCAAAACCGATCTGAAGTGCGTGATCGTGGGAGACGCGCCGTACAATGGTGACTACATTCGCGAACTGAAGAAGACCAGGGATCCCAGGATCATTTTCACCGGCTATGTTTTTGGCCAGGGCTATCGCGAGCTGCAATCCAACGCTTATTTTTATGTGCAAGGGACGGAGGTAGGGGGTACGCACCCGGCCCTCTTGGAAGGCATGGGACATGGCAACTGCGTGCTCGCTAACGATGTGCCGGAACACCGTGAGGTTCTGGGAGACTGTGGCCTCTATTTCAACGCCAGAAAGAACGGCGACCTTGCGGAGAAAATGCAGTACTTGCTGGACCACCCGGATGTAGTGGAAGAGTACAGGGAGAAAGCAGTGGAACGCGTCCGCACCAACTACTCCTGGGAAAAAGTTGCGCAGGACTACGAGGACCTTTTCGTCCGCATGAAGGCGCGTTAGGATGCTGGCCAAATTAATTCTGGAAGACGGTTCGGTCTACGAAGGCGAGGTCTACGGCGCCGGCCGCTCCGTGGCAGGAGAAGTCGTCTTCAACACCGGAATGGTGGGCTATCCCGAGTGCTTCACGGACCCTTCCTACACCGGTCAGATTCTCGTGCTCACCTACCCGCTCATCGGAAACTACGGGGTGCCTGCCTACAATGGCCGGGACGACCTGCTGAACACGGCCTTCGAGTCCGACCGTATTCACATCGCGGGATTGGTTGTGTCGGAGGTTTCCTTTCACTACAGCCATCGCAAAGACCACTCGAATTTGAACAATTGGCTGAAAGCAAATGGGGTGCCTGCGATCAGCGGAATCGACACGCGCGCGCTGACGCAGAAGTTGCGGTCCAAAGGCGCCATGCTCGGCAAAATCGTGGTGGAAAACGACAAGGATGTGGATTTCTTCGATCCCAACCAGGAGAATCTGGTGGCCAGGGTGTCTCCGTCGGAACCCGTCACCTATGGGGATGGGGAAAAAACCGTCCTGTTGGTCAACTGTGGCTGCAAATACAACATCATCCGTTCGCTGGTCAGGCGAAACGTCAAGGTGGTGTCGGTACCGTGGGATTGGGACTTCACCGGCCAGTCGTTTGCCGGGCTGCTGGTCTCCAACGGTCCTGGTGACCCCAGGATGTGCGACGTGACCGTCGGCCGCATCCGTCGGGTGCTCGAACGGGAAATCCCGACGTTTGGCATTTGCCTGGGAAATCAGTTGCTGGCGCTGGCTGCGGGGGCGTCCACGTACAAATTGAAATTCGGGCACCGGAGTCAGAACCAACCCTGCGTGCAGGTGGGCAGCAAGCGGTGTTTTATCACGTCGCAGAACCACGGGTACGCGGTGGATGAGCGGAGCCTGCCGGACGATTGGGAACCGTGGTTTTTCAACGCAAATGACGGAACCAATGAGGGGATCCGGCACAAGCGCAAGCCGTTCATGGGCGTGCAGTTTCATCCCGAGGCTTCCCCCGGTCCATTAGATACGGCCTTTCTGTTCGATGAATTCGTGAGCATGCTTTAGATGCAAAG
>CAYQOI010000523.1:0-2905 GCA_964419085.1 uncultured Cytophagia bacterium
GAGCTCAGATTCACCTGAAAAACGACGCCGTATCCCGCGAAGTACACGCCCCGGGTGGTTCCGCGCTCGAATCCCCACCTCGAATACGAGCCGTCCAGAAGCTGGTCCAGCACCCCCTCCATGATTTCCAGGTCGCGCGTCATGCGCTGCCAGTCGATGTGCTTCGCGTTCTGACCCGGAGAGAAAGAGGGCGTCCCCAGCAAACCCACAACCGCGACAAGCACCGCAGTAAGCATTTTTCTATTCATCGGTCAGCCTCCACCAGTGTCTACTTGTTCTCGAGCCCATCCGGCTGAAAGCCTTGCCGGCTCGCGACATACATCAGTTGTTGCAACGCCCGGTTGGTTTTCCGCAACTCGTCCTGACTGGAAAGCCGGAAGGCTTCCAATCCCTGGCCCACCAGGCGCAGATCTTGCTCTCGCCGCCGTTCCATCTCACGCGCCAGACGGGTGAGCATGAGATTTTGCTGTCGCTGCTGCCGTAGCTCCGCCTCGCGGATCATCCCCTGGAACATCTGGTATGACTTCTGCTCCCAATCCAGAAAGTCCTTACGCGTGACCGGTGCGGTTAGCGGGTCCGATGTGAGAGTGGGCGCCGTGCTTTCCCGCGGAAACAGGCTGAGTTTTAACCGCAAACTGCCATCGGAATAGTTCGCTTCGAGATTCAGGAGCGAAAGCAACACCAGCGCCGCAGCCAGCGCGGCGGCGAACCCCACCGCGAACCGCTGCCATGGTCGCAGCGCAAACACGCGTTTCCAGCTCGGTACCGCTGCAGATGTGCCGAAATGCAGGTCCAGGTCCGGCTCCTCGTCCGGCCAGGCGGCCAGAATCTCGGTGGTGGAACGGATTTCAGCGAGTCGCTGCGCGCACGCTTTGCACCTTTGCACATGAGCTTCGATGCGCGCGTGGTCTTCGGCGGGCAGCTCGGCATAAAAAAAGCCCACCAACTGGTCCCGGGTCACCTCACACTTCATATCGTACACTCTCCTTACTGACATTCCATTGCTTGAAGATCTTGCGCAAGGTTGCAAGTCCGTAGTACATGCGCGACTTGACGGTGTTCTCCGACATGTCGAGAATCTCCGCGATTTCGGTAAACTTCAAATCGTGGTACGCCTTCATCACGATCACGGCTCTCTGCTCTTCTGGCAGCGCTTGTAAAGCCCGATTGAGCAGATGGCGCACATCGCGATTCATCACCTGTGCATCCGGTCCCTGAGCCGGCTCCGCCACCATTTCCATCTGATTCTCTACGCCGTTGCCGTTTTCGCGCAGTCCCTCCAGCGAGAGCGTCCGGCGGCGCTTGTGGGCCTTCAACTGGTCGCGGCAGATATTGATCGCGATGGAAAACAGCCAGGTCCCGAACTTGCTCGTGTCGCGCAACCGGTCGAGTTTCCGAAACGCCCGGATGAAGGTCTTCTGACACGCCTCCTTGGCGGCCTCGCGGTCTCCCAGGTAGCGCAAAACGAAATTGAACAGATTCGCCTCCCACCGCCAAACCAGCACGTTGAACGCTCGCTCTTCGCCACCGCGGAATTTCTCGATCAGTTGCGCGTCGGTCATTCAGCACAGCCTTTGCAGCAAATCAAAAATGGCACCTCAACCTCTTCAGTTTTCCATTCTTTAGACGTCGGGTTCAGAAACAAAGTTTTAAACTTTTTTTGCTCCCTGGCAAACACAATCGCCGGGAATTTTCCGCGCCAAGAAACCGTTAAATAGAAAAACGCGCACAAAAAACTTCAGGAGGACAGATGGTCAACGTGTCACGCATTCTCGTTGCCGGTGCTTTTGTTGCGGTGCTTGCAGGCACAGCCTGCGGCCAGGACAAAGACCTGCCGAAAGAATTTCACCAGATCTTGCCGCGCGGGCGCATCGCCGCGATCACGCACCCGCACTTTGTTCCGGCCAAAGAAGCCCACATCTCGGGTAACTCGTGGGTCCTGGGTGTCGTCATCGACGGACAAGCCCGCGCCTATAGTCTCAATCTGCTCAACAGCCACGAGATCGTCAACGACCAGATCGGCGATAAAGCGTTTGCCGCGGTGTGGTGACCGCTGGCTAATACGGCCGTCGTGTACGACCGAGAATACAATGGCAAAAAACTCAACTTCGAGGCCTCGGGCGGCCTCATGCACAGCTCGCTGGTGATGCAGGACCGCGAGACCGATTCCTACTGGGCCATCATGACCGACGAAGCCATTGCAGGCCAATTCAAAGGCACCAAATTGGTGGAGCTGCCGGTGAGCAAGAAAGTCAAGTGGAAAGATTGGGTCAAGGAACATCCCAACACGCTGGTCCTTTCTGTGGATGGCAGAGAAGACGGATTCAATCCTTACGCGTCCTATTTTACTTCGCCGCGAGGCTTCCGCGGCACCTCGGCTAAGGACAAGCGCTTGCGGACCAAAGAGCCCATCTTCGCGTTCCGTCTGCGGGGCAAAAGCTACGCAGTGGCCCAGAAAGACATCGAAGGCGGCAAGGCGTTCGACCTGGGCGACATCAAGCTCTTTCTCTACCGGCCCAAGGGCGCGGAGATGTTTTACTCCACCGCCGCGTTCATCGGTTCGGGCAGCGGATTCAAAAAAGTAGATGGCAAATGGACCGAGGTGGATTCAGGGTGTACCTTCGACCCTGAGAAGGAAGTGTTCAGCTCGGACTCGGGGAATTGTGTGCAGCGCCTGGACGGCGGGTTCGACACGTTTTGGTACAATTGGAGCCTCTCAAATCCAAATACGCAGTTGCTGAAATAGACGGAATT
This sequence comes from uncultured Cytophagia bacterium, assembly GCA_964419085.1. GTDB lineage: Bacteria > Zhuqueibacterota > Zhuqueibacteria > Oceanimicrobiales > Oceanimicrobiaceae > CAYQOI01. The sequence continues at coordinate 2,755 of CAYQOI010000523.1, forward strand.
GCGGCCCCTAAACGAAAGCCCGGTGTGTGAAAACACGCCGGGCTTTTTGTTTTTAGCGGGAATGTGTGGGAATCGAACCCACCCATCCGGCGGCTGCCGGACGCAACGGTTTTGAAGACCGCGGAGGCCACCAGGCACCCATGCATTCCCG
>CAYQOI010000524.1:0-2901 GCA_964419085.1 uncultured Cytophagia bacterium
GCGCAACGAGAAAATCAAAGACGACGTGGATGCGAGCTTCGAGCGCGTGTGCCAGGAGTTGGAAGCAAATTTCGCCAAGAGCAAAACAGGCTGGCGGCTGGTAGCCAAAATCGACGGCGGGAATCACCGGCGCTACTACGGCATCTCGCAACCCTACACCGAAGAGATCGCCACCCGGATCGTCGGCGAAAAAAGGAAAAACGACGCAGACCCGGCTCCCGGGATCGACCACTCGCCGGCGTTTCCCATCGAGGTCCTGGTGTACCCGGAAAAGGACAAAATCAAAGTCGCCACGCTGGGTGAGATGTGGCGCATGCAATTCTATTTCTGGGACGCGGGTTACGCTGCGTTTGCCAAACATGCCCAAATCCCCTCCCAGATTTACGGCTCCATCGTGGATGCCATCAAGGGCAAGAAATAACACCCGTCAGGCGTCGCGCATCCGCAGCGACATACACAAAATACGCGGCAAAGGCCGACTTGATTCACATCAGGAAACAAGTTTACCAGAGTAACGACTCAAACCAAAGAATGGAGGGAAAAGGATGAAAAGACGGTCCTTCTTTCAGGTCCCGCAGGTGCTGCCCACCGTCGTGCTGCTGAGCGTGGTACTCGGCTTGTCGCTGAGCAGCGCTTTCGCCACCAATGGCTATTTCCGGCATGGGTACGGCACCAAGAACAAAGGTCTGGCCGGCGCCGGGGTCGCTCTACCGCTCAACACCCTGATCGCGGTGACCAATCCCGCTGGAATGGTTTTTATCGGAAGACGCTACGACATCGGGTTTTCGCTGTTCAACCCGAACCGCGAATACACCGTCAAGGGCAGCCCTTCCGGGTTTCCCGGCACCTTTGGACTTACCCCCGGCACGGTGGACAGCGACGCCAAGCCTTTCTTCATTCCCGCGCTGGGCGCCAACTGGATGATCGACGAGAACAGCTCGTTGGGTATCTCGGTATTCGGCAACGGCGGAATGAACACCACCTATCCCAGCAGCACCTTTTTCGGCAGCACCCCCACGGGCGTCGATTTGTCTCAACTCTTCATCGGTGTCACCTACGCCCGAAAGTTCGCCGGAAAGCACGCCTTCGGAATTATGCCGATTCTTGCCTTGCAGATCTTTCAGATAAGAGGGGTTCAGAGCTTCGCCCCTTTTTCACGAGATCCCAGCAAGCTCACCAACAACGGCAAAGATATCGGTGCGGGCTTTGGACTGCGCGTGGGGTATATGGGAGAATGGCTGCCGTTTCTCTCCGTCGGTGCGTCTGTGCAGACCAAAGTCTATATGAGCGAATTCGATGATTATTCCGGGCTGTTCGCGGAAAAGGGCGATTTCGATGTTCCGCTCAATTGGGTGGTCGGGCTGGCACTCAAAGCCTCCCCCAAAGTCACCTTCGTTTTCGACGTGCAGACCATCTACTACAGCAACATCAACTCGGTGGGCAACCCGCTGAACCTGCAGACCTTGTCGCCCGTGCTCCCGGACGGCAGCCCCAATCCCAATTTTGCTCCCCTGGGCAGCGACAACTCCTCCGGGTTCGGCTGGGACGACATGACCACCTTCAAGTTCGGTCTGCAATTCGAGAGCGGCGGCGGCTGGACCTGGCGGGCCGGCTATTCCATCGGCGACCAGCCGGTGGGCAAGAGCGAGGTGCTTTTCAATATTCTCGCGCCTGGCGTGATCGAGCAGCACATCACGGGCGGCTTCTCCAAACTCCTGGACCACCACCGGGAGGTCAGTTTTGCGCTCATGTTTGCGCCAAACAAAAGCGTGACCGGTCCCAATCCGTTGGACCCACCGTCCCAGCAGACCATCAAGCTGAAGATGAACCAGTGGGAAGTCGATGTGAGCATCGGTTTGTTCTAACATAGGGCGGCGAGAAATGACGCCGCCACGTGTGTGCAAAGCAGACTCCCGAGTCGCGGGCAAACACCACCCCGAGGCTCGGGATTTTTTTGTTCTTGGGTCAGAAACGGCGGATAAGGCAGGTAAATCTCGGGTCGCGGAAAGGCTACCGCTCTCTTCATTCGATCTGCAACAGACCGGAATCGCCTTCGGGGTGCATTTCCTCGAGATGGTAGAGCAGCAAGTCGAACGCGACCATGCGGATCTCCCGCTGGTACTCTTGCAACTGCTCCGCGCGTTTGCTCAGAGGCGTCTTCACGCCTTCCTGGCACAGGGGACAGGTGAGTTCGTAAACCATCTTGCCCAGGGCCTGGTCCACGTAAATCTTCACCTCCTCGGCGTGGTCTTCCACCAGATGCGCGTGCAGGTCCATCCGGTGACCGGAAAATGAGCAGTACGGACAGGTCATGAGGCTTCCCTTTTTTCGGCCCGGAAGGAGACTCAAAGCTCCACGAACAGTTTGTCACCCTCGCTGACGACCCGGTAGATGCGAATGGAAAAATCGGAGGGGCCGCGCAAGCGGGCACCGGTGCAGACGTTGAATTGGCTTCCGTGGGCAGGACAGGTCAGCACTTTGCCTTCCAGGTCCCCATCGGAAAGCGCGTACCCCGCGTGGGGGCAGACATCTCGGAACGCGCACAGCTTCTCGGCGATACGAAAGACCGCGATGGGACCGTCCGGTGCGTCCGGCAACCGGCCGATCTGCCCATCGCCTTTACGCTCATTCGTCCTCACCTCCAGACGCGGGGCCTTCTTCACCAGCGCCTCACCGGCCCGAAACGCCTCCAGTTTCTTTCTCAAATGGATGGCTACCGCGCCACGGTTCGAGACCAGGTCGCATCCGGCCGCGATCGCGGCATGCCACAGTTCCTGCACGGGAAACTTCACCGAGCCAACCAAAAGAGCGTCAGGCCACTTCGCCTTCCAGCGTTCCACCGCATCGATCGCTCCCCTCTGCTCCAACTCCAAGACGAGAATCGCCGGAGGGAGGTCGAAC
>CAYQOI010000525.1:0-2894 GCA_964419085.1 uncultured Cytophagia bacterium
AGCTTGACGACATCCTTCGACAGCAGCGCCACCACGTTCGCCACCGTGGCGCCCAGCACCTTGCGGATGCCGATCTCTTTGGTGCGGCGCTCGGCCGCAAAGGCCGCCAGGCCGAAAAGCCCCATGCAAGCCAGCAGGACCGCCAACCCGGAAAAAGCCGTGAACACCTGAGATAATCGCCGCTCTTGCGCATATTGCCGGGCAATTCGGTCGGAAAGGAAGGCATACTCGAATGGACGCTCCGGAACGAATTTCTCCCACGCCCGGCGCAAATCGTGCAAACCGGCCTGCACGTTTTGTGGATCCAGACGCACCAGGCCGGTCCAATTGGGACCCGGAGAAAGCGCAAACGCGATGGGCTGCACCGGAGACCTGAGCGAACGGTTGTGAAAATCTGCGACCATCCCCACCACGTGGTAGAGGTCGCCACCGGCTTTGAAGTCTTTTCCGACCGGGTCATCTGCCAGTCCCAGCAGCTTCGCCGCGGTCTCGTTCAAAATCACTCCATGGTCCCGGTCTGAAGGATGATCCCGGGAAAATGTGCGCCCTTTTTTCAACCGCAGGCCAAATGTTTGCAGGTAATCGTAGTCGACATTCAAGAACCCCAGCCTTCGTCCTTTTGTGCCCTCTGCGGAAGAGAACGTGGTTGACATCGTCAAATAGCCGATTCCCAAAGGCGACCCGGAGGAAACCGAAAGAATGTACGGGCTTTGCAACAAGGTCTGTTTGAACGCCGGGTAACTCTCTCCCACAGAGTACGAGGTAAAGGTCACCACATAGTCCTTTTCGAAGCCGAGGCGTTTGTTGTGGATGAATTCAATTTGGGCGTGAATGGCCAGGGTGGCACAGATCAGGACCACGGTCGCGGTGAATTGGGCCACCACCAGAATCTTGCGCAGGCCCCCTCCGCCGCCGGCAGGGGTCACGGCCCGGCGAAGAATGAGTGCAGGCCGCAACGAGGCAAGATACAGCGCCGGATAGCCGCCGGACACGATGCCGACGAGCAGGACGATGGCCAGAAACTCCAACAAGACGGGCCAATCGAAAGTGAGCGTCGGTAGCAGGCCGGTTCCGGCCCACCGATTGAGCCATGGACCGGCCACCTCGGCCAAACCCCAGGCCAGGGGCAGAGCGGCGCAACTCAACAGAATGGATTCGCCGAGGAACTGCCGGACGAGCTGCCCCCGCCGAGCCCCAATAACTTTGCGAATGCCCACTTCTTTACTTCGAGAGATGGCCCGGGCCGTGGCCAGATTCATGTAATTGATGCTCACCAGGCCCACGACCACCAGCGCCAGCGCGACAAAAAAGTAAATGTAGCGAATGTCGCTCTGTGGTGAGATTTCATTCCCCAAATGCGAATGCAGATGAATTTCCGTGACTGGCTGCAGGTACAGACCGTAATTCTTGGGTTGGAGCGGATGTTCCCGATTGGCCCAGTCACTCATTTTTTTCTCCAGCGCGGCAATGTCCACGTTGGGTCGGAGCAGGGCATAAATGTAGTCGCCGTAGAAGAACCATTTGACGGTATTCCCGAAGCGCTCCTCGCGGCGGGCCTTGGTGAACGACAGAACCGCCTGGAAGCGAAAATGGGTGTTCTCCGGAACATCCGCCATCACGCCGCTGACCTGGTACTCATCCCGGTTATCGACAAGCAACTTTTCTCCCACTGGATTTCTGTCTCCGAACAGGCGTTTGGCCAGCGACTGTGTGATCAACATCTGGCCGGCATGTGCGAGGACGGTTTTCGGGTTCCCCTGCAATAGCGGAAACCGGAAAACGTCGAGAAAGTGCTCGTCGGCGGAGACCATACCCTTCAGGTAAAAGCTTTTGCCCTGGCCGAGCTTGAACAAATGCCGGGTGGGCGCGCTGACCACTGTGAGCTTCTCGAACTCCGGATAGCGATCTTCCAGAGCCCGGGCCAGTCCGGGCGGGGTTGCGGCAAAACCGGTCTGGATCACGCGGTAAAGGCGCTCCACATTGGGCAGGTAGCGATCATAACTGAATTTGTCGCGCGCGTAGGTCAAGACCACCAGAGCGATGGCCAGGCCCATCGCCAGACCGCCAACATTGATAAAGGCGTAAAGCCGGTCTTTTTTCAGCTTTCTCATGGCCATTTTTAAATTGTTTCTTAACATTTTCTTCTCCTCACGAATGAAATGTTCGCCAAGGATGGATTAAACAAATACAACGAGCCTAGGAAAAACGTCCCGTCGTCTGGCTCTCCGGCGTGCGCAGAGTAGGCAAGACTACATGGGCTAAGATGTTCAACGAAGCCATTTATATGAATTGTGATCTCCGCTCGGTTATGGCCGCTTGACCTGAAAAAACCATTTGCTTTCTAGCCACTCATTTACTACATTATTCATCAAAATGCATGCTCAGGAAAATCGAATGCAACAAGGAGGCGGTGTGATGCCATCCTTACAAGTCCGTGATTTGCCGGAAGCGATTTATCGAAAACTCAAACAGCAGGCGCGAAGTAAGCATAGAACGCTCGCGCAACAGGCGGTCGCCACCCTAGCCCAGGGCCTGGAAGTGCCCCTCGATCCGAAAAGCCGGCGACGCAGAATTCTCGAGCTGCTGCAAGAAAAGGCCCGGAAGACAGCCGCCTACAAGCTCACCGATCCAACGCAGGTGATTCGCGAGGATAGAAATCGATGACCCACGTGCTGGACGCGAGCGCAGCCATCGGAATCGTGCTTGAGCGACCGCAAGCTGCTTTTTGTGCTGACATCCTTGCCGAGGCAGATTGGGTAATCGCGCCGGACTTATTTGTGCCCGAAGTCGCCAATGCCTTTTGGAAATATCATCACTTCGAGAATCTCCCACTCGATGTTTGCGAGGAAATGCTCGAGCTGACCATTGCGTTGTCTGATGATTTTGTCGAATCT
>CAYQOI010000526.1:0-2888 GCA_964419085.1 uncultured Cytophagia bacterium
GGTGGTCAACGGCGAGACCGAGTTCGTGGGCTCCGACCGCCGGTCCGCCCGGTCCGCAATTCAGCGGGCGCTAGGCCGCGAACCGGCGTTCCGCCTGCACCTGACCCGCGTGTCGGCTGCGGGGCAAACCCCGCTGCGGGTGAGGTACCGGCTGTCAGCCGTTCCCAAAAACGCGGTGCTGAACCTGGCGCTGGTGGAGAGAGCGCTGGTGCGGAACATCGCACGGGGTGAAAACGCGGGAAGGACGTTGCACCACGAAAACGTGGTGCGGCGCCTACAGGTTTATTCGGTGAAAAATCCCGAAGGGCAGCTTGCGCTGGAGATTCCCGCCGCGGTGAAGATCGCCAAAAGCTCCCTGGTCGCCTTTGTTCAGGATGCGCGCTCCCTGCGCATTCTGGCGGCCGCGGCGCTCCCCCTGCATCAATAGAACGCGATGCTGGAGAAGGTCACGGTGGAATTCTGATTGTCCACCGCGGTGTGCGCGTAGTGCAGCAATTCCCCCCGCTCCGCCTCGATGCTGCGCAAAAGCGTGTAGATGGGCGAGAAGCCGCACACCCGGAAACGGTCCCGTTTTTTCAGCACACTGCGGTAAAACCCGTCGCTGTTCACCATCTCCGCGTGCCGCACCAGCGCCAGGTCGGCCTCCCGGACCCTGGCCAGGAAATCCGGGCTCGGACTCTCTTCGTCGCCGTAGCGCGGCCCCACGTGGGAAAAATCCACACTCGCGATCAAACAGACCCGTTTGCCGCTTTCCGCGACGGTCTTTTTCAAGGCCCGGCAAAAGCTGTCCACCACCGCGCGCTCGCGCTGGAAGTGCGCAGCGTCCAGCATGTGGTAGGAGAACGAGCACAGAATGGGCACGAAGGTGAAGTCGCGGCGACCCTGAAACAGGTGCTGCAAAAAGACCACCTGGAACTCGATGGTGTGTTCGGTCTTGTGGGGCAGGATCTCGTCGCACTCGAATCCCTGGTGGTTGGCCCGGAGCTGCTGCACGAACGCGTGGTCGCAGCGCGCCCGGCCGTACGGGGTTTCAAAATCTTTGTCCAGCACCGAATAGAGGTTCCGCAGCCCCGAGTGTCCCGTCCCCAGGATGACGTAGCAGTCCGCGGGTTCGGCCTCTGCCAGCGCCTTGTACGCGTGCGCGTAGGTAGCTCCCCCGGCGCGGATATCGATGTGGGGGGCCACGAGCCCTTTGACGATTCTGGGCACGCGACCGTTGGGGAAGCCGGGCCCGAGTTCGGAGGCAAAGAAGCCGTCGAGTTGGCCGCGCAGACGTTCGGGATCGGCCTCGTAGCTGTGGCCGGCATGCACGGCGGGCCGGACCGGCGCCGCGATGAATTCGCGCTCCATCTCCTCCAGCCGCCTGACGAAGTTGCGGCTGTCCAAAAACAGGTGCGCATCGAGGTCGCTCACGATGGTGGTGAGTTGCCTCTCTTCCAGAGAACTGCCGAACGCTTGCCTGTATTTGCGGCACAGCTCCGGCCGGGAATGCTTGCCGTCGAAAAACTGCAGCAGGTAGAACACATCGGGCGAGAGCAAGATCATGTTGGAAGCGATCCCGGACGGGTCGCGCAGCCCGAACATTCTGCCCTGTTCGGTTTGAACCGGAAAGACATCCACAAAACGCAGCTTAGGAAACTTCAGATCTGGCATCGATTAACCCCGTCTAACATTCACCGAGTGCGGTATGAGAAGTGTGGTTCCGAATTATTCTCCTTTATCGAACGGTAGCTCAACGACTTGAGCGGGCACGTCACCCTCTTTGGTTGCGATTTGAACCGTCGTGCCGGGCGCGATCAGCTTGGCGCGCAGGTAGCCCAGCGCGATGTTTTGCTGCAGGCAGGGCGAGTGGCACAGGCTGGTCAGGAAGCCCACCTCCTGGCCCTCTTTGAGCACACGGTCACGGTGCGCGGGCTGCGGTCCGTCTCCCAGAAGGAAGCCCACCAGCCTCTTTTGCACCTTGTCGTAGGTGTCCAGCCGGGCGATCACCTCCTGACCGATGTAGCACCCTTTATCCAAATTGATGAATTCAGCCAAGCCCGCCTCGTGGGGATTCATCTCCTCGTCGAAGTCCTGGCCGTAGAGCGGCCACCCCGCTTCGATGCGCAGGATGTCGTACGCTTCCAGGCCCAGAGGCTGGACCTCCAGACCCGCGCTCCCGGCGAGCAGGGTGTCCCACAGTTCCGGCAGGCCGGCAACGGGTGCCAACAGGTCGAACGCCGGCGGTTTCAGCTCCGCAGTGCGATACACCACCAGTTCCTGCCCGTGCCAGGAGGTCCGGCGGAAATGCCACGGCGACAGGTCGCCCACCGCGAGGCCGAGCGACCGTTCCAGCAGCGGGGCCGCGTTCGGCCCCACCAACGTCAGGACCGCGGAATCGCCACTGAGATTCTCCACCTGCACATCCTCGAGGAAGATGAACCTGGCGATCCAGTCCGCCAGCTTTTGCGGGTTCTCCGGGTGTGTGATCAGGCGGACGTCGTTCTCGAACCGGAGGAGTACGGTGCGTTCCACGATCCGTCCCTTTTCGTTGGTGAAGATGTTGCCCTGCCCTTGACCCGGTTGCAGATGGCGCAGTTCGTTGGTGCTCAGGCGGTGCAGCAGGTCCAGGTGGTCGGCACCCGAAACGCGCAGCACGCCCAGGTAGCCGCGATCCATCAGCGCAACTGCCGCGCGGGCGGCTTCATATTCCCCAGACACCGTGGAGTAACGCACGGGAACGTTCCACCCCCGGTACGGTGCAAGGGTGGCTCCTCTCGAGCGGTGCTGGTGGAACAGCGGTGTGTTTTGCATACGACTCTACGTGACGTGCGTTTAAGGCGCAGAAAACATCTTCCCCTGAGGGAGTTCGTGGCTGAAAGTAAAGTTGTAAAATATCAAATCGGAAC
>CAYQOI010000527.1:0-2085 GCA_964419085.1 uncultured Cytophagia bacterium
GTGTTGATCCGGGGGGAGAGCGGCACGGGAAAGGAACTCGTGGCCCAGGCCATCCACCAACTGAGCCCCAGGGCCGCGGAGCCGTTTGTCGCGGTGAATTGCGGCGCGCTACCGGAAAGCCTGCTGGAAAGCGAACTCTTCGGACACGAGAAGGGTGCGTTCACCGGCGCGGACAAGATGAAGGTCGGCCGTTTCGAGCTGGCGGGCAAGGGAACCATTTTCCTCGACGAGATCGGGGATATCGCGCCCGCCACCCAGATCAAGCTGCTGCGCGTGCTGCAGAACCGCCAGATCGAGCGACTGGGCGGCGTCAAAACCATTCAGATTCAGGCGCGCACCATTGCCGCCACCAATCGCGACCTGGAGGAAGCCATGAGGGAGGGCGGATTCAGGGAGGATCTCTACTACCGGATCAACGTCTTTCCCATCTACCTGCCACCGCTGCGCGAGCGCAAGGAGGACATCCCCGAGCTGGTGGCACACTTCTTGACGAAATTTGGGCGCAGCGCAGACGATATCGACAGCGCCGCGCTGGAGCGCCTGCTGCACTACGACTGGCCGGGGAATGTGCGGGAGTTGGAGAACATCATCGAACGGTCGCTGATCATGTCCACGTCCGGCGTCATCCGGCTGGAAGACCTGCCGCCGCACATCCGCAGCGCTTCTGCGCCCGCGCGTGCTGGGTCGTTCGACATCCCCAGCGAAGGGCTTTCGTTGGAGCAGGTGGAGCGGGACCTCATCAAAAACGCGCTGGCCAAAGCCGGGGGAAACAAGAGCAAAGCGGCAAAGCTTCTGGGAATCACCCGCCGGAAGCTTTACTCGATGATGGAGAGATTGGGGGCCTGAGCTTTGTCCCCCCTCGTACAAAGGCAGATGTACCTGAGGGTACAGGAGGATGAACGCGGCAAAGGCTTGTCGGCTCCGGGATGAAACGAAACCGACTTAAATCTTTTAATTTCAACTGAGTGAATGCTACCTTTCCTTGTGCTTCCACACCCTGGCATGTCCTTTGCGGATAGCTCCGGGAGCGCAAAGCCGCAGACAAAGTAAAAGAAAAACCATGCTTCGTATCATGTTGAAAAAAACGCTCTTCGTGGGCTTCCTTGTTCTTTTGTTGCCGCGAGTCGGTGCGGGCCAAACCCGCGATGACTTGCGCCGCAGCTTGGACCGGCTGGACCACAGGATTCAAATCGTTCAGGAGCTGGTACAGGATTTCAACAACGACCGCGGCCGCGAGTTGTTGGAGAAAGCCCGTCGCCTGCGCGCGGAGGCTGTCTCCGACGCCCAGCGCGATAATGTTGCCGCTGCCGGCGCGAAGATCAAGCTGGCGTTTTCGCTTCTGGAACAGGCGGTGAAAGTCACGCTGGAGGGCCCCATCAGAAGGCTGCGCAACCACCTGGAGAGCCTGTTGCAGCGGGCCGACAGCCAGGTGCTGGGAAGCCGCAACAAGGAAGCCGTCCGTTTGCTCAAGGAAGCGAAGAAGAATCGCGATGCCGCGGAGCGCAAGCTGGCGGCGCATCAGATCAACCGCGCGGTGGAGCATTTTCGCGTCGGCATCAATCTGGCGGAGTTGGCGTTGAAAGCCATTCACAAGTCGCCGGACGCCAACTCGGACAAGATCCAGGATGAACGCAGAAAATTCGAAAGCCTGCGTGAAAGGGTACAAAACCTGGTAGCCAAGAGCGGAAATGTGCAAGCCAAGCAGATCTACCAGGAAGCGATGAAACTGGCCGCGTCCGCTGAGGAATCCCTTCGAAAGGGTAACCTCGATCTCGCCAAACGGTTTTACAATCAGAGCGTCCTCCTTCTTTTGCGCGCGATGGATTTGACCTCCGCGGATTCGCCGAGCGCGGTAAATCAGGTGGAGGTGGCGCTTTTCAGGCTGCGTCAAAAGATCGCCGACACCCGCGAGGCCATCGTGGGCGCGAGGCGGCCCCGGGCGGCCATTCTGTTTGAGCGCGCACGGAGATTTGCCAGCGATGCCGAGCTCGCAGCACGGCAGGGACGGGAGCATGAGGCGATGTGGAAAATCGATCTCGCAGAAAATATGCTGCAACGGGCCCGCCGGATTGCTCGGTCCCGGGG
>CAYQOI010000527.1:2095-2437 GCA_964419085.1 uncultured Cytophagia bacterium
GCAGAAAATCGAAAACGAGCTGCGCAACACGCGAAACGACCTCGCCGAAATACAAGATTCCCTGCAATCCAGCTCTTCTGCCGATGCCAAAACGCTGTTGAAGATGGCGGAGTTTGCGGTGAAACGCGCGGAGAAAGCCCACGCTGCCGGCATGAATCGCCTGGCGCTGGAAGGGATTTGGGCAGCACAGAGGTTTCTGACCGGTGCGCGCCGCGCGGTCAAACAAAAGAGCAGCGCTTCCCCGAGTCATGACCAGCTTGTGGCACGTCTCGGAGCGCTGGATGCCGCGATCTCCGAATCGCAGAGCAAACTTTCCGGCCCGCAGGAACTCCCGGGTCGACG
>CAYQOI010000527.1:2447-2881 GCA_964419085.1 uncultured Cytophagia bacterium
CATTCCGGCAGTTTTCCTACGAATCGTTGCAAAAAGGCAACTATCGGGCTGCAGACGAAGGCATTCAAGTGGCCTTCGAACTCATCCGAAAAAGCTTAAGAAACACAGATTTGGACAAATGATCGAAAGGGGGTGAGACGCCGGAAATTGCACAGAAAAAAATGCCCCGCCAGGTTTTGGAGCCATTCCCAGTTGGCCCACTGAGAACGTTTCCACTGAGTAGACGGGGCAGGGTGTAGGAACCCTTACGGATTTTCTGGGCCACTGTTTTTACAAAATTAACAAGCCGATAGGTGAAAGTCAACGAAATTCTTATCAGGAGTCGACAACATGCAAAGGCTGAAACTCTTTCCGACGTTTGCGCTGTGTGTGCTGCTTCTGGCTTCGCTTCTGAGCCCGGCCCAGGCTCAGAAGCGAAGCCAGAAGCAGCACAC
>CAYQOI010000528.1:0-2879 GCA_964419085.1 uncultured Cytophagia bacterium
CCGGGTTGGGGCCAGCACTACGCAGGTTCCCGTACGATGATGAAAACCTTCATCATTTCGGAGGTTGTGCTCTGGGGAAGCTACATCGGTTTTACGGTTTGGAGTAACTGGCTGGAAGATGATTTCCGCTCTTTCGCCGCGGAGCACGCTGGCGTGCAACTGGAAGGCAAACCCGGCAGGTATTTTGTGGCCATCGGGAACTTCGACAATTTGCAGGACTACAACCAGGCCCAACTGCGCGACCGGGATGTGAACGCGCTCTACCCGCAGACCTCTGAGTTTTTCTGGAATTGGGACAGCGAGGAGAATCGTTTAGCCTACCGCGACTTACGCGTGCGGAGTGACCGTGCACAGAATCGGGCGGATTTAACCCTCGCCATCGTGTTCGTGAATCATCTCCTCAGCGCGATTCACTCCACGCTGGCCGTGTTCAAATTCAACCAGCGCCTGGAGAAGCAGGGATTGGGACTGCATGTCAAGCCGGAGTGGGATGGCACGAGTCGCCGGTTGAAGGTGTCGTTGACGAAATCGTTTTGATGGGGGACAGCATATCCACACAAGTGCAGCGAGGCTTTGGACACGGTTCAAGGCCTTTTGTGTTTTTGAAGGACCTATGTGCGTGAAAGGAGAGGGTCGATGAAACTGGACCGGGCAAAAAAGGCCGCGGCGGAGCGTGCGGTGAGCGAGGTTCGACAGGGCATGCTGGTCGGTCTGGGAACCGGTTCTACGGCTGCCTACGCGATCGAAGCGCTGGCGCAAAAAGTGACAGAGGGGCTGCAGATCCGGGGAGTGCCCACATCCAAGGAGACGGAACGCCTGGCGAGAAAGCTGGGCTTGCAGGTAACCATGGAGTTTGACACCATCGATGTGACCATAGACGGCGCCGACGAAGTCGATGTTGCGGGAAATCTCATCAAGGGCGGGGGCGGTGCGCTGACGCGGGAAAAGATCGTCGCCGCGGCAAGCGACCGGGAGGTCATCGTTGTGGACGAATCGAAGCTGGTGGAGAGGTTGGGGCGCTTTCCGCTGCCGGTGGAGGTCGTGCGTTTCGGCTGGCAGGTTGCGCGCAAACGGCTGGAGAAGCTCGGTTGTGAAGCGAAACTCAGAACCACAGCCGACGGCCGGCCATTTGTCACGGACAACGAAAACTACATTGTCGATTGTACCTTCGGCGAGATCGCGGAGCCGGACCGAATGCAGGCGGAGATAAACCTCATCCCCGGTGTCGTAGAAAACGGCCTGTTTGTTTCGCTGACCAGCCTGGTGGTGGTGGGAAGCAACGACGGGTCGACCCGCCTGATAAGCTTTGATTCCTGAAAAAAGAGCGACGCCGACTCAGTCTCAGTCTTTGGGAATGGCGTATTTCTTCATCTTGAACCGCAACGTGGCTTCGGGAATGCCCAGGAGTTTTGCGGCTTTGACTTGATTCCCGGCGAACTTGGTCAGCGCTTTCCTGATCATGTAGGTCTCCACCTCCGAAATCACGCCCTTGAGATTCTTTACTTCCAGAAAGTCCAGCGGATGCCGTTTGATCTCGAACGGGAGGAATTCGGTGGACAACTCACCATTCGGCGACATCATGACCAGGTTTTCGACGCAGTTTTTCAGCTCTCGGATGTTGCCCTTCCAATCGTACTCGATGATCGATTCGAAGATTTCGGCCGGTACTGCCGGAATCTCCAGATTGTTTTCGCTGCAGTACTGCTTCAGGAAATAGATCAACAATTCGGGGATGTCTTGTTTCCTTTCCCTTAGCGAGGGCACCACGATGGAGAGCGATTTAAGCAGATAATATAAGTCCTTTCGGAACTCACCGCTCTCGACATCCGGTTCCATTTCCCGATCATTGGAAGCAATGATGCGGACATCGAGCGGAATGTTCTCGGAGCCGCCGATCCGGCGAAAGCGTTTCTCTTTCAGGACCTGCAGCAGTTCGAATTGATAATCCTTAGGAGCATCACCGACGTGGTCCAGATAAAGCGTTCCGTGGTTTGCCTTTTCCAGCAACCCGATGGTCCGTTGAATCGTGCCAGCTTCTTCCGCCTCCTCTCCGAAGAGTTCCTTCTCGTCGATGGTGTTGCCCAACGCCGAGCAGTTGAGCACCACGAAAGGACGATTCTTACGTGAGCTCAGCGCGTGGATTTGCCGCGCAACAAATTCCTTTCCGGTTCCGGTCTCCCCAACGATGAAAACGTGCTTGTCGACCTTGGAAAATTTTCGGATCGCTTTATTGACTCGCCTGGCCTCGGGACTATTGCCGATGAACCTAATGCCGTGATGCCTGTCCGGGTTTTGTTGATTGGAGTTCATTTGGCTTGATCCTTTGAATATTGTATGAATTACATTAACTATTTAGAAGTTTGAGGTTGGGTAACTAAGTCCCCATTTCTTAAGCGTTTTTGGTACAGGGCAGTCAGATAAAAAAACAGCACCATTGCACCAAAAGAAAATACTGCCATGTTTAACTTGAAATAGAGGGAGACTTGAAAATAGTTAATGCAGAACACAAAAAACAGCGCAAGACAAGCGACGGCATTTCGCTTTTGTTCGAAGTAAGCTCTGGTCATGCCCAGGAGAGAGAAAGCTGCACTCTTTTTTCGTTTGATGGGGACGCCGAGAAAATCCCCGTTTACCACAATATTATCGTAAAACTGGCCGAAATCCGAGTAGACGTGATTGACCAGCTTGAACATCGTGCCCAGAAAGAACGACAGCACCACCACGAGCACGTATTGGCTCATGGAGAAGATAGTGATGTTGTAGATGTATCCCACAAGGGCAGTGATGTTCATCAAGTTCGTGATGAAGAAGCACACCATCAGGGTGTTGATGTAGGCCCCGAGAGAACGGTCGTACTTATATAAAAGGATGCCGTAGAA
>CAYQOI010000529.1:0-2876 GCA_964419085.1 uncultured Cytophagia bacterium
GATTCTGTTTCCCCGATTGTCGATGGTCTCGATCCGGTCAAACGGAAACCTGCAGTCTCCCGGTTTGTCCAGCCCACAAAAATCGCTGTTGGAAATCACCACGCCCCGCGATGTGCGGTAACTTGTGCTGGTCAACCGGGCGTTTTCGATGATGGCTTGTTTAAATGATGTCCAGTCGCTGTAATCCACCCGTTCCACCGCGACTTCCACCGCGGCGGAGACGTTTCCCAGCTTCACGGCCACCATCGTTCGGCCCAGCTTCTTGAACAACCACCCGCTCTCACTTTCCTCGCGGTCCCAATCCACACGGCTTTTTTGTTCCCGGAGATACGGTGTCGTTCCCACGTCCGCGAACAGGGCATTTCGGAATTGTCTGCCCTTTGTGCCCAGATAGCTGGTCTCCTGGGTCTCTGGTGGCGCCGTGGCCATATCATTGACCCAAAGGTGGATGAACGACTCTCTCCCGGGACCCTTCACCGTCAGCTGCCATCCGTGGTTGCCCGCCCCCACGTTTGAGCCCAAACTGTAGAACTTGGTGGCAAAATCCCATTTGCCCTTTCCCACACCGTTGAGCAACCTCTCGTTGTACTCTTTGTGAAAATGCCAGTAGTCATCGGGTTCATCGGAAAGCACGCCCGCATCGATGATCACATCTGGTGGGGCGTAGTTGAGAAAATAGCACACCGAGATCATCCATTTGTCGACCCCGTTGTCCACCACATCCCCAATCCCGAAATACTCATGAAAAGGATAAATGGGCGCCCTCCGGTTCAACGCGAAGTCGGTGCGGCCGATGGTACCGCCCCAGCCGTTTGCAGAGTAATCCATCACGGAGTCCAGATTTATCAGATCGGCGGCCATTTTCGCGCGCTTCCTGAGCTCCGGGTCCGGCGCCATGTCCGCCAGAAGCGCCATCATGACCACAAACGCGCGCGTGTAGCTCACCGAGTCAAACTCACGGTTCCCCCTCGGCGCAATCTTGCCCACATACCACCCGTCCATGACTGATTTCAACCAATCCTCCGCCAACTGTTTGGCGTTGTAGGGACCGTCGCCGAATGTGTAGGAACGACCGCCATAAGAGAAACTCGGCCAACTGCTGCGCACAAACGAGGGAATCGAATTGGGGTCCGCAAACACGGAGTAGCCATAGATGGGAAACTCCAGGGAGTCGTCAAAATAGGAGGTGTAAAGATAAGTTCCCACCATCCCGGCGATCTGTTTGTTGGCATTCAGGTTACCAAACGTGGAGCTGTTTGTGATGAACGTCTCATACTTTTGCCGAATGGCTTGCTCATCGGCGTCGCTGATGAGGCGCGAACCTTTAGAGCCATAACGGTATGCGATCATCGCGGCAAACGCGTGCTGAGAATAGATGCTTTCAAGCCAGTAGTCACCGATGAAATCGCGGATGGTCTCAGAGACCACCTCGTTGTACACGCCCGATTCCAACCAGGCGAACAAGTACTTGCGCCGCTCAACCATGCTCATTTGAGACATGGGTGGCGGCACGGTGTTCAGCCATTCCTGCCGCCGCTGCGCTAGCGTCTTGCCGTCCCCCCCTATCCCCGCGGACTGAGAGAAACCGTCCGTGGCCGGGCCAAGCATCAGCGCCACGAGCGCGCAGGCCCAAAACGCGTTTCGCCACACCGGATGAATCCTATCGTCAGAGTAGTCCTGGCCTCCGAAATCCATATCTGTCAACCTCTATTTGATATATCCCAGTGAACGCAGCCGCTCGATGGTCTTCTGGTCGAAATCCTCCTTGAAAAAATGACCCGGCTGATAAACAAGTTGTGGCCTGGCGAAATCGTGGTTGATCCATTTTTCCATCTCTGCCTTCATCCGTTTTGCCACGTCAGGCTTGCTGTCGATGAGATTGTGCAATTCCTTCGGGTCGGAAGGAATGTGGTAGAGCTCATATTTCTTGCCCTTTTTTGTCACCGTGAGAAGAAGCTTCCAGTCCCCGTCTCTGAGCGCCAGGAAATTCCGGTCGTTTCTGAACATGACGCTGTGCGCCACCGAAGGCCAGTCCGGCGCCTCGCCGCGCACCAGCGGCAGCAGGCTCCTCCCCTGAAACTGCTTCGGAATCGGGATGTTCAGCAAGTCGAGAATTGTCGGGGCGATATCGATGCTCTGCACCACCTTTTGGATGCGAAGGCCCTGGGGCAGCTTTTTCGGCATGAAGAAAAGCAGCGGAATGCGCAAGCTGGAATCGTAGACGCCGTAATGGCCGTACTCCATCCCGTGTTCGTACAGATTCTCACCGTGATCCCCTGTGATGATGACCAGAGAATTGTCCAGCACACCGAGGGTCTCAAGCCTGTCCAGAACACGCTGAATCTGGTAGTCCGAAGCGGCCACTTCGCCGTCGTAGAGCGCTTCGTAGTGCCGGATGTCCTTTTCATCGAGCTTCAGCTTCTTTTGATTGATCTGGCGGATCTGCCTGAGACTTCCGTCTGCTATCCCGTGGTAGCTCTTTTCGAATCGCCGCAGAAACCGCTTTGCAGGTCTGTACGGTGCATGCGGGTCCAACCACTGCGTCCAGAGGAAAAACGGCGCATCTGTGTTGCGGTCTAGCCAGGCCAGGGTCAGTTCGGTGATCAGGTCGTCATGGCGCAGATGGTCGAGTATCCGAATCAAGTTTAGCTGACGCACCCACATTCCCAGCGTTGTGTTGGCGTACTCGAAGTGAGCTTGATCCACAAAGGTGTCGTAGCCCAGATTGAAATTGTACTGCTCGCCGACCAGGCTGTTGGTCACAAACGCGGCGCTCTTGTAACCATATTCCCTCAGGATTTTGACAAGAGTCAACAACTCCGGGTTAAGGTTCTTGCCGTTTGGAAAGGCGCCGTGATAGTAAGGGTACATCGAAG
>CAYQOI010000530.1:0-2864 GCA_964419085.1 uncultured Cytophagia bacterium
GGAAATTGCACGACGCCGGTCAACCAGATTGTTCAGTTTTCCCCTGCATGAATGCCAAACAGCCGGGACCGCGGCCCTTCCCCATGGTGCTGCGACGAAAACCCGGGCGCCTCGCTCACCTCAGCGATCCATGGCCATGAACAAATTGTTCAGCGATTCGGCCAGCGTGGGATGAGCAAACACCCCGTCACGAAAATGGGTGTATGGCAACTTTCCCTGCATCCCCACCTGCAGAACCGACATCACCTCGCCGCCCTCGATCCCCAGAATGGCACAGCCGAGGATCAGATTCGTCTCCGCATCCACCACAGCCTTCATGAATCCCCGCGTTTCATCCACCTCCAGCGCACGAGCCACGTGGGTCATGGGCAGCTTGCCCACCCGCACGTTGTAGCCCTCTTCACGCGCCTGCCATTCGGTGAGACCCACCCGTCCCAACTGCGGGTCGATGAACACCGTGTACGGTACAAGCCGCTCCGCGGTCGTGGCGTTGCCCCCCTGAAGCAAATTGGTGCGGATGATTCTGAAATCATCGTAAGAGATGTGCGTGAACGCCGGCCCGCCCTTGACATCGCCGAGCGCGTAAACGTCCGCGGCGGTGGTTTCCAGGCGTTCGTTGACTTTGATGAATCCGCGGCCGTCGGTCTCAACGCCCGCGGCCTCCAGATTCAACATATCGCTGTTAGGCATCCGTCCCGCGGCCACCAGCAGATGGCTTCCGTCGATGGTTCGCTCGCCGTCCTGATCGCGCACGGTCAGGTAAATTGTGCCGTCCTTTTGTGCAACCCGGATCGGGGTGGTTTGCAGCAGCACCTGGACGCCATCCTCGCGCAAAATCTTCGCCACCTCTTCCGCGACGTCCGGATCCTCGCGCACCAGGAGCTGATCGCGGCGCTGCACGATGGTGACTTCGCTGCCGAAACGCCGGAACATCTGCCCAAATTCCAGCCCGATGTACCCTCCGCCCAGCACCAACAGATGCTCCGGCACCCGGTCCAGTTCCATGATGGATGTTGATGTCAGGACAGGGACCTGCTCGATCCCGGCGACCTCCGGCTGTCTGGGACGCGTCCCCGTGTTGATGAAAATCTTCTTGCCGGTAAGCTCCACTTCGTCGCCGGCGTTGAGCTTGACGCGCACGGTTTTCTCTGCCACAAAACTCGCTTCGCCCATGAGCAGGTCAACACCCTCGGTGCGCTCGATGCCCCGCTGACTGCCCCCGCGAAAGCTCTCCACGATCGCCCGTTTTCTCTCTCGCACCTTGCGCAGGTCCACAGAGACCCGGCCCGTCTTGACGCCGTAGTCCGCTGCGCGCTTCACCAAATGCGCCACCCGCGCCGAAGCCACCATGGTTTTGGTGGGGGTGCACCCCTCGTTCACACAGGTTCCCCCCACGTGTTCCCGCTCCACCAACGCGGTGCGCCACCCGGCCCTGGCCAACGTGGAAAGGGGTCCCCCGGCCTGGCCCGCACCGATCACGATCGCGTCGTATGCCTGATCTTTTGTTTTCATCATTGTGTCCTTTGTTGGTTATTTGAACAGAAGGCGGGAGGCGGCGAAACCCGTGCGGCCCACTGTGGCCTCCGGCTTGTGGGCCATCGCGAGACGCAAATCGGGGCGAATCCGCACCCCTCCTCGAAACAGGTCAACCTCCTGGAGAAAAACATGCACGAAAATATTCCAATCGAGCGTCATTGTCAACAAAAATCCATCGACGCCCGGATTTACGACACCAGGGTCTACACAACTTGACTTTCATCCGGCGTTTGCGTAGATTAACGTCGAGAAAAGACCCATGGCCCACAGAAGAGAACAGATCGGTGTAGTAGACCGTGGCGACGAACGGTCAGCGGAGGACCTCGAGGCCATCCACCGCATGCTCTCCCTGGAACGCGAACTCTGGCGGCAGGGCAAGAGACTGGTGGCAGGCGTGGACGAAGCGGGGCGCGGACCGCTGGCCGGACCCGTGGTGGCCGCCGCGGTAGTGTACGACGGCACGCCGGACATCGTTGGGATCGACGATTCCAAGCAACTGGACGCGGACACGCGCGAGCGGCTCTACGACTTGATCCGGCAAGAAGCCCTGGCACACGCCGTGGGGATCGCGGAGGTGGAGGAGATCGACCGGCTGAACATCCTGCGCGCATCGCTGCTGGCCATGCGCCGCGCCATCGCCAATCTCGGCATCCGGCCGGACCACCTGCTGGTGGACGGCCGTGACTGTGTCACCGATGAGATCCCGTGCACGCCGGTGATCAAGGGCGACCGCCTTTCCTACTCGGTGGCGTCGGCCTCGATCCTGGCGAAAGTGACGCGCGACCGGATCATGGTGGAAATGGATGCCCGCTTCCCGGAGTACGGCTTTGCCAGCCACAAGGGCTACGCCACTCCCCAGCATCTCGATGCCATCGAAGCATTCGGGTTCTGCGCCATCCACAGGCGGTCGTTTCATCCCAAGCGCTTTTACGACAGACAGTTGTCGTTTTTCCCACAAAATGGGTAGAGCGAGCTCCAAAACCATCGGGGACCTCGGTGAGCGCCTGGCCGCCGAGTTCCTGGAGAAACGGAATTATGAAATCGTCGAGCGCAACTTCCGCTGGGAAAGGGGAGAAATCGACATCATCGCCAGGAAGGAGGACCTGCTGGTTTTTGTCGAAGTGAAAACTGCGCGCACACAGACCTTTGGTGCGCCGGAGACCTGGGTGGACAAACGCAAACAGCAGCAGATCGGCATGGCGGCGGAGCGTTATCTGCAGCTTCACGAAATCCAGAATGTGGATTGTCGCTTCGATGTGGTGGCGGTGACCCGGCACGCGCAGCAGTGGCAGATCCGTCACATCGAAAACGCGTTCTGGCTTTAAACG
>CAYQOI010000531.1:0-2848 GCA_964419085.1 uncultured Cytophagia bacterium
GGGTTCTCGTTGCCGGCACCGATGAACACGATCTCCGGCTGAAGGTGCGCCAGTTCCGGGTGTGGATTGTAGGCATCCCACGCGATCTGCGCTTTGTTCCAACTGAAGCCCAGCTCGGAAATGAACTTGTGGATGTCGCCTTTGGGTTTCGGCTGCGGGCCCTGATTTCGCAGAAACGGGTTCATGTTGGCGCCGCTGCGTTCCGATGGGGAGAGCCCCACATCGACGATGGGCAACGGGTCCAGCAGCAGCAGCGTCGGGTGACCCTCCTGGATGTAGGCCAGCAGATGGTCCATCTCTTCCTGCGACAGCGACGAGGGCAGGGCCACCAGCAGCCCGTCCAACTCCTGGGTGATGGAATCGGTGGCTGAAACCTGCACCACCTCGTACTGCTTTTTCAGCTCGTCCACCACGGGCCAGGCCGGCGTGCTGCGCATGGTCTGAAAGTCGAAGCCGCCGAACAGTTTGATCTGCGTGTTGAGCACCCCGATCTTCTTGCGCTCGGTTCTTGCCACCACCCGGATGCTGCGGGTCAACTCATACTCCACCGGCAGACCGCGGTCGAAGAAGGGGATGACCTGTTCTTCCGGACCACACTTGAACGCCACGCCCAGAAAGATTTGTGAGAAGCTTGCCCGTGCCGTGCCGGGATTCGCCACTTCCTGAGCGGTGATGCCGAACTTTTCCCGCGCTTGCCGGGCTTCATCGGTGTACGGTTCGGTGTCGTGGATGACCAGTTGCACCTTGTTTCCGGCAACCGCGTCTATCTCGCGCAGGAAGCTCACCAGGTTGGAACGCGTCTGCACGTACTGCTGCGGCACATCTTTGCTGATGAACGCTTCGATGAACACGGGCCTGTCGTCTGGGATTTCTTTCAGCAACTTGACCGTTTCGTCCGAGAGCGAATGGAGCTGCTCCGCGGTGACGTCTACCCGGACGCTGGCTCGGGCCAGGATGACGTTCAGGCTGATGACCGCGATGATGATCGCGGCCGCCCGCACAGCGTGATGCACCCACATCTTGACGCCGTCCGCCTCCACCGGCCAGTGCCGCCGGCTGATGAGCAGGACGTTGAGATAAAGGGTGATGCCCGTCACCGACAGGAAGTAGAGAATGCCCGAAAAGCTGACCACGCCCCGCGCAAAATCATCGAAATGGCTGAAGACGGCCAGACTGTCCAGCAGCCGCTGCATGCCCGGGCTCACCAGGCCCGCGAGATTGTCCATAAAAACAAGAAAAGAGCAGAAAATGGCACCCAGGATAAAGGCGATGGTGACATTGGCGGTCAGCAACGATGCGAGCATGCCTACTGCGATGAAGCCGGCACCCAACAACCAGTAGCCGAAGTAGTTGCCGACCATCAGACCCAGGTCCGGGCTGCCCAGCCAGATCAAAACAAAAATATGGCTGAGCGAAAGCAGCAGCGACGCCGAGTAGATGCCCAGCGTCGCCAGATACTTGCCCAGAACCACCTCGAGGTCGGTGGCAGGGAGCGTCAGCAGAAGCTCATCGGTGCCCTGCTTGTGTTCATCCGCCCACACGCCCATGGTGAGCGCGGGAACAAAAAAGATCAGCAGCGTCGGGAACAGATTGTTGAGTTCATCTAGATTGGCCAGATTGTTCATGAAGAAGCGATCCTGCCAGAACGCGGCCGCCGCGCTCAGGAAGATGAACAGCGTGATAAAAACGTAACCTGTCGGATTGGTGAAATAGAGGCGGAGGTCCCGTTTGGCGATCGCCTTGACCACATCGAAATTGATGTTCGGCCGGAAATCTCTAACGTTGAGTTTCATGCGACAACTTCCTCCTTCGCTTGCTCTTTGTAGACTTCAGGGCGGCCATGGTTGGTGAGCCGGTAGAACGGCTCCTCCAGCGAACCCTTTTCCTTGAGCTGGCTCGGCGTCCCCTCGAAGATGAGACGGCCGTTGTGCACGAAAAGCACGTAGTCAGCGATGGCATCGACTTCCTGTAGAATATGCGTGGAAATGAGGATGGTTTTGGTCTTGCCCAGTTCTTTGATGTTTTGGCGGAAGTCCCGGATCTGATTCGGGTCGAGTCCTGCCGTGGGCTCGTCCATGATGAGCACATCCGGGTCGTGCAGCAGGGCCTGCGCCAGCCCCACACGTTGCTTGTACCCGCGCGAAAGCTTATCGATTGGCTTTTCCAGAACCAGTTGTAGCGCACACTGGTCGACGACCACATCCAGGCGTTTCTTCAGCGTACCTGGTTCCAGGCCGCGCGCTTCGCCGAAGAACGTCAGCAGTTCCAACGGCGTCATGTTCTGGTACAGCGGGCCGTTTTCGGGTAGATAGCCCAGCCTTTTGGCCACCTCCAGCCTCTGGCTCTGGATGTCCAGGCCGGCTATTGCGCCGGAGCCTTCACTGGGGGCGAGAAAACCGCTGAGGATCTTCATCGTGGTGGATTTCCCGGCTCCGTTCGGGCCCAGGAATGCCACGATCTGACCTTCGGGAATCGCGAAGGTGATGTCTTTGATCGCCACAAAAGGCCCGTAGTACTTGCTCAGCCCTTTTGCTTCGATCATGATCTTACGGGAGTCGCTCTTCATTTATTGCACCTCATATTTTTACGGGAAAGTTGAAAACATCATTTTCAACCACTCTGGCCCCCGGGCCAGCCGGAAAAAGGCAAGCATAACATCGAATACTAAAAAACGCCTAAATCAGGGTGCAAGTTCCCCAAAACCCTGAGCTTTGTGCCACCGGCCATGCCTTCCCGCGCAAGGACGCGTGGGGCGCTTGAAACTTGGACCTGGGAAAGGCGATGCCAAAAGGTAAGGCCGTCACCTATCTCGATAATTCATGAAAGGCCATTCTAGTAAATTGCGGTC
>CAYQOI010000532.1:0-2847 GCA_964419085.1 uncultured Cytophagia bacterium
TCGCTACAAGCGTCCTGAGCCAATCGTACCAGGTCTCCAGTCCCTCGCCCGACCTGCAAGACAGTTCGAAGATCTGCAATTCCGCGTTGATCTTTTGTGCATTTTCCCTGACCCGCCGAATGTCAAAATCCGACGTGCCCAACAGGTCGATTTTGTTGACCACCATGACCGAGGATCGGCGGAACATGGCCGGGTACTTCAACGGCTTGTCGTCGCCCTCGGTGGTACTGATAAGCACGACCTTCATGGCTTCTCCGAGGTCAAAGGAGGACGGGCACACGAGATTGCCGACATTCTCGATAAAAAGCAAGTCCAGAGTCGCGAGGTCGAATTCGGGCAGCACGCGCGCGACCATTCTGGCATCCAGATGGCAGGCGCCACCGGTGACCAACGGACGCACCATTTTGCCGCCGGCCCGAATCAGACGCTCAGCGTCGTTTTCTGTCTGGACATCCCCAGCGATGAGACCGATGCGAAATTCGTCGCGCAGCCCGGAGAGGGTCCGCTCCAGCAAACTGGTCTTCCCGGAACCCGGTGAGCTGACGAAATTCAGGGCCACGACCTCATGCTGTTTGAGCTGTGTGCGTATTTCACCGGCCAGTCGGTCGTTTTCAGACGTGATCTTTTGCTTTAAATCCACTTTTCGCGACATGTGACACTTTCCTCGTTTTTGTTCCTGGTTTCCACGGATATTTGTGCGGGAATCAGCTCGTATCCTCGACCTCGATATAGGCGATATCCAACTCCTCGCCGGCGATGACATCGATCTGACCCGAATCACACTCCGGACAGGCGAACACCAAGCCGTCCACCGAGAATTCGCGGCGACAGGCACGACACCTTGCCCTAACCGGCACTTCTTCGATGACCAGCTTTGCGCGTTCCAAAGGCGTATCCCGGGTCAGGACTTCGTAATTGAACAGCAGCGCGTCCGGCACAACCGCGCTGAGCGCGCCGATACGCACAACGATGGTCTTCACCGGCGGAAGATTTTGCCGCTCCACCTCGCGTCGAACGGTGGAGACGATGGAATCGGCTAACGCAAGCTCGTGCATCTATCCTTGTTTCCAGTCTCTTGAATGCAGGTCATATCGATTCAGCATGCGGTGGAAGGTGCGACGGTCCACGCCACTGTGCGACGCGGCTCTGGAGACATTTCCGTTGTAGCGTCTCAGCATCTGACGCAAATATTCCCGTTCGAACTGAGCCAGGAGCTTCTCTCGGGCTTCTTTGAGCGGCAGGTCCACATCGATCTGCTGCAACTTGCCATCGGCAGCGGTAACCTTTTCCGGCAAATCTCGGACCTCGATCCATTCGTCGGTCGCCAGCGTGATGGCGCGCTCGATTACATTCTCCAATTCCCGCACGTTGCCGGGCCAATTGTAACCTTCGATTTTCTCCAAAGCTTCCTGAGAGATGCCTCTGATGGTTTTCGGGCTGGCCTTGGCGTATTTTTGGATAAAATGCTCGCACAACAGCGGAATATCCTCCTTGCGCTCCCGCAAGGGAGGCAGGTGAATGGAAATGACGTTCAACCGATAGTACAGGTCTTCGCGCAACACACCACTGTTCACGGCTTCTTCCAGTTTGCGGTTGGTCGCGGAGATGATCCGAACATCCACATCGATGAGCTCGGTCCCGCCGACACGACGAATCTTACGATCTTGCAGCATCCGGAGCAGCTTCACCTGTAACGCGGGGGTCAGTTCACAGATCTCATCCAGGAAAAACGTACCGCCGTGGGCGAATTCCAGCAGACCCGGCTTGCGCTGATAGGCCCCCGTAAAGGCGCCCTTCTCGTAACCGAACAGCTCGCTTTCGAACAAATGCTCGGGAAACGCGCCACAATTGACCGGAACGAATGCCTTGGTATGTCTCCTGCTATGAGAATGAATGCTTCTGGCCACCAATTCTTTGCCTGTACCGCTCTCTCCCACGATGGCGATATTGGAATCCCCTTCCGCGACCCGGGAGATCATCTCGAACACATGCTGCATCACTGCGCTTTTGCCGATGATGTTGTCGAAACTGTATTTGTCTCGAAGTTGCCGCTCCAACGCGTGTTTCACCTTGTGCAGCTCCCGGTGATGAAGCGATTTCTCCACAACGACTCTCAACCGGTCCGCCTTGAACGGTTTCTCGATGAAGTCGAACGCGCCTTCTCGCATCGCGGTCACCACACGTTCGGTGGTGCCATAAGCACTGAAAATGACAAAAGGTGTTTCGGGGGAGACGGCCCGCGCTTTGCGCAATAGCTCCATTCCGCTCATTCCGGGCATAGCCAGGTCGCTGATAATGAGGTCGTAATCTTTCGCCTCGATTTCTTCCTCAGCCTGGATGGGATTATCAACGGTCACCACCTCGGTGTGACCATTGCTCTTGAGAATCTTGGCGCAACTCTGGAGCAGCTGTCTGTCATCATCAACGATGAGAATTTTTGCGTTGAGTTTCATGCCATCTTTGTCCATAATGGACCAAAAGCTTGTTGCCAGGGTGGGCTTATCTCAGTTGATGAGTCATGTAGATTCTTTCGCTTACCTCATATTCAAAAAGCATACCATGATCGAACAAACCACAAACCACTTCAAATCTTTTTCATAAACATGTACTTATGGCATATTAGCTTCGTCCTTTGGTGGCTGCATTTGTCGCAAGAATAAGAACGGCCATAAATAGATTTCGCAAATTTGCGAATCAGAACGCCTCGGAAAAGCTGCGCAGCCAAAGCTCCGCGTGAGGAACATTTCTTGCAAAGAGCAATTAAAATTCTTGGAAGAACAAATACGGCGCGACAAAATTGGCACACGCGCAGTCAAAAAATCTTTCGCCCCTTCACGCGGCCATCGT
>CAYQOI010000533.1:0-2836 GCA_964419085.1 uncultured Cytophagia bacterium
ACTTCCGTCACGCGAGCGGTTCTCAAGAACCGTAACCTGCCCGAGGTCGGGATGAAGCAAGACCAGGTCCAGAAAGCCGTCCCCGTGTTCGCCCGGGTCCCTGCCAACCACATCCGCGATTTTCACCACGGTGGGAAAATCGGGCACGGGAATCTCTCCGGAATTGGCAAACCGCGCCTGGCCGTCGTTGCGAAAGACGAGAATGGTGTTGTCGCCCGAATTGCTCACCGCCAGGTCGATGTCGCCGTCGTTGTCCAAATCGCCGGAAGCCAGACCCAGGGGGGTCGCCCGGGTGTTGTAGATTTCCGGGGTCAGCAGGAACGTGCTGTTTCCCTGATTCAGAAAAATCTGCAACTGGTTGATGCCCAAAATGATCACAGCCAGGTCCACATCGCCGTCGCTGTCGAGGTCTGCGGCCTCCACCTGCACCGGGTGGTGCGCGGTGGCTACGGTCTGAGAAAGGACAAAGCCGCCGCCGGTGTTCTTCAGTACGGAGATGGAGTTCTCGTCGAAGTTGGTCACCGCCAGGTCCAGCAGGCCGTCCCGGTCGAGATCCGCGGCTGCGACGGAATTGGGTCCGTTGCCCACCGCCACCGAGCCCTGCAGCGCAAACGAGCCGCCGGGTGAACCGAACTGGTTCAAATAGATGGAAACCGAGTTGCTCGCGCTGTTCACCACAGCGAGGTCGGGGAACGCGTCGTTGTTGAAATCGCCGGTGCAGATGGCTTCGGGGTCGCGCTCCGTTTCGCGCAAAGGAATCTCGATGGACTGGTTGAAGATGCCTGTGCCGAACTCCACTGCCACGGTAAAAGACCACTGGAACGCGGGAGACAACGGGCTGCCGTTGCTGTCGCGGAGCCCCGCAGTGAGCGTGACCGTGATCACTTCTCCTTCTTTGAACACGGTGGCGGGGATAAAACGCGCGGTTCGGGTGGCCGCGACATAAGACAGGCTGCCGGCATAAAGCCCGGTGAGGCTGCCGCGCACTTGCCAGGTCTCCGCCGTGAGGGTGGCCGGGTCGAGGTCGCCGGAAAAGGTCGCCTCGATAGTGGTGGCCAGGCTGGCGTTGATTTCATTTTGTCTGGGCGTGACGCTCGTGACGCTGAGTTGTGCTTGCGCCCAACCTGGAACGAACAGGGCGATGAGGCTAAACAGAAGGGTGGTGTTTTGCATGAATCGAGTTGCGCGTCTCCCCACAGATCTCCTCCACAGTTGTCTCATGCAAGCGTCAGTTTGTGCTGGTGATTCGGCTGATGTGCCGGCGGGCGAGCGCGAGCTGGTCTGTCTGCCCGAGCGCTTCGTAGGCCACCGCGAGATTCTTCCAGCCCACCAGGTCCTCCGGGTAAGATGCGACGATCTTTTCGTACCAGCGCACCATCTCGCGGTAGTTGCGCAGTCGCCAGTTGGCTTCCCCCAGGTAGCGCAACTGCACGATGGGATTGTCGGAGACCTCCAGGGCCTGTTGGAACAGCTCGATGGCGCGCGCATATTTTTCCCGCCGGAAATAGAGCAGGCCGAAGTCGGTCAACAGCTTTGCGTCGGGATTGAGCGCAGCGGCGCGCAAGAAAGCCGCCTCCGCGTCCTGAAAGCGGCCCAACGCGTCGTAGGCGTAGGCACGCCGCATGAGCGCGTTGAGGTCCAACTCGTTGGCGGCCAGGATCTCATCGGAGAGCTGAATGGCTTTGGCGTAATTGCGTTCGGCGAAGTAGGTCTCCGCCAGGTTATTCTTGATGGCCGGGCTTTCCGGTGTGAGCGCCAGGGCTTGTCGGTAGGCTTTCTCTGCCTGCCGGTAGTGTGCGGTCATGAACAGCGCATCGCCGAGACGCTGCCAGCCTTCCACCGCGGAGGAGTCGATCTGTACGGCGTAGCCGAAGCGCTCTGCAGCGGCACGGTAGTCCTTCTGCCGAAAGAGCTTGAGCCCGCGGTCGAGATTCTTGACCCAGTAGCGTTTCGCCAGAATCTCGGCGGGCTTGTTGTACCTGGGAGACAGACGGCGAACGGTTTGCAGGCTCCGCATCATCGATGGGATCCGGTCCGTTTCGCCGTATATCTCCGCAAGCAGCAGATGTGCTTCCCCGTCCCTGGGGTACCGCCTGACGAACTCCTCCAATGAAGTTCGCGCCTTCTGCCAGTTGCGCTGCTGCACATAGAGCTCGATCGTCTGGAAGCGACTGGTCGCGCACCCGGCCATGGAAAGGGCGATAAGGGTAAGTATCCGAATGCTGCGTTGTCCCCGTTGTGAAGCCATATTCTTCGTCCTGCTATGAATTTCTCAAAACGTCAAACAACATTTGTGCACGGCACGGCACACCGGGCAAGTTGTATGCCATGGCCCGCGCATGCAACAAATTTGCAAAATTCTCAGGGTAAAATGGTAACAGTAGGTGGTCCACACGGAAGAATCGCGCCGCTCAAAGTGGTAAATTCTCACGCATGTGGGTGAAAAACGGGCGGGAGTTTCAAAAATGTATTACAGATTACACGGAACGGGGAGGATGTGAGGCGGGAGATGTTTGGATGGGCTGGTCCCGAGTGACTGGAACCTCGCCGACGTGGTCACCGACAGCTTCCTGGCGGGGTCCACCCCCCTATCAATACATGGATGAACCTCCATTCCTGTGAAACTATATAATATTGGAAGTCGATTTCCAATATTATATAACAATTTGCGATAAACGCTTAAAGGTGTTTTTTTAAGAAAAGGGTAAACTTCACGCGTGAAAACCTGATAATTCCTCGGCATCAGCCGCATTCTTCACCGCCCGGAGACCGCTTCCAGTGCCAGCGCCAGGGCGTCGAGCTGTAGGTGCACGGCGAGCCGCGGGTCCAGCGGGCG
>CAYQOI010000534.1:0-2822 GCA_964419085.1 uncultured Cytophagia bacterium
AGAAGTCTTGACACTGAGAGGTGGGTTCGTTATAATAGATGCGCAGTGGTGCAACTATGCATATAGAAGCCGCCGTCATGGAAGACATGGACAGAATATCAAAGATCAAGAAGTGTTCCTACTGCGGCTGCCACACGCTTGTCTCTGCTGACCACGTCGAAATTTGGTAGCACGCCGCCGCGGGTGAGCGCTGAGGAGTTGCTGGTTGCGGAAAAGCCGAAGCGTCTGGTCCTGGACAAAAAGGGATTTTTTGTAATTCTGCCCAACAAGGAAGAAAACCGAATTTACGTAGAATATTATGCAAACAGCGGTAAACGCCTGCGCACGATCGTCGGGGAAGACGCGTCCTCTCTTTGTTCCACCATCATCGCACACGGTTTTGTTTCAAAATTGGACCATGCCGCCTATCTCGGGAGGGAATTGAGCCGGGCAGAATTGTTTCTGAAATATGACATTCCTTTTGTTCAGGATAAGGCGCCAGGGAGAATCAAGCAGAGGCGAAGGTCAAGATCGAATGGCTCACACGGATAACGGAGGTTTGGCTTTGCCATGATTAAGACGAACAGGAAGAGCGAGACGAGCAGACTCGTGCGCGCATACTACTTTTTGTTCCTTGGGACGTGGTTTCTTCTGGGGGCGAACGTCGGGTTTTTGTATGGCCAGGACCTCACCTTGCGAGAGGTCCTGGAAAAAGCGCAGCAAGTCAATCCTCGGCTGCAAAGCCTTGTGCAAGTCGTGAAAGCCAAACGTGGTGCAGTGCGCCAGGCCGATGTGGGGCTCAATCCCAGCATCGGCATAAACGCCGGGAATCGGGTACAGACGGCCACGTTCGTGCAGGAATTGGAATACCCGGGGAAACGACACACGCGGATGTCGGCGGCCAGGGCTGAAGTCGAGGTGGCAGAGGCCCAACGTGGTGTTGCGGCGCTGCAGATTCAGGAGGAGGCAGCCAGGCTGTTTTACGAAATTCTGTGGGGCAGTAGAAACGTTGAGTTGTTGCGGCAAAACCTGGAGGTGAATGACCGCTTTCTGCAAGCCGCCAGGCACAAATTCGAACAGGGATTTGGCAGCGAGCTGGACGTGATAAAGGGACAGGTAGAAGTGGTGCGAGCGAGGCGGCTGTTGCGCAGAGCCCAACAAGCGGTGGTCGCGAGCCGGAACAAGTTGAAGACGCTGCTCAAAATACCGCTGTCCCACGACCTCACCCTTCAAGGCGATCTCAACGGTCCAGGCATTGGCGTAATTGCCAGCCCCGATTCATTGATTGAGCAGGCGGTGCGTAGTCATCCGGCCATGCAACTGCGACAGGCGGAAGTGGAAGCCGCTGGATTTCGCGTTGAAATGGCGCGCCTAGCCGCCAAACCCAATTTTGCCATCGACTTCGAAGGGGGCTTGGAGGATAAAGAGGCCAAGGCCACGGTGGGCGTCAGCTTGCCCCTGGCCCTATGGGACAAGAAAAAGGGCGCGCGGATGGAGGCCGTAGCCACGCAGGAAAGTCGGCGATACAGGTTGGAGAACACACGCGACCAAATCGTTCAGAAAGTGACGACCGCCTATCAGGAATATCAAACCGCGCTGGCCACCGTGAAGCTGTTTGACCAGACGCTCCTGAACAAAGCAAAAGAAGCGGCAGAAGCGGCGCAGCAGGCTTTTGTGACCAGGGGATTTCGTTTCCTCGATCTCATCGATGCACAGCGAACCTACCTGGACACCATGCTCGAATACAACAGGAGCTTGCTTTCGTTGCGGCTGGCTGAAGTCGATTTGCATATTGCTGCAGGTCAATCTATCATCCGAGAATAGCGATGCGTAACAAAACAATTTTCGTGGTCGCGCTTTGCCTCCTGCTTTCTGGCTGTACCAAACGGCAGCGAGAGGGCTGGGAGAAGAGAATTGAAAAGGTGGCGAACAAAGAAGAACAGACCGCCAACCTGGACACTCTGGATCCGAATCATTTTACGCTGTCAGACGAAAAGCAAGAGTTGATCGGACTGGAAACGACCCTGGTTCAAATGCGCCAAATTGCCGATGTGCTGGACCTGCCGGCAGAGTTGCGACCGAACCCGAATCGCGTTGTCGCCATCAATGCACCGATGCGCGGCCGGCTTTCTTCTCTGCGCGTGAATCTCGGCAGTAAGGTCAAGCGCAACGAGGTGGTGGCGGTGATCGAAAACCCGGAAAACCTTGGCCAAAAATTCGAGGTTAGGTCCCCAATTTCCGGCATCATCTCCCGGCGGCCGGTCAACGCAGGTGAGTGGGTTGAGAACGGCGCAGGACTCATGCAAGTAACGGATTTTACCAGTTTGGTCGGTGTCATTCGTGTTTATGAGCAAGAGCTGCCCAGGATAAAAGAAGGCGAGAAAGTCGATTTCACCTGCGAAGGCCAATCGGTGAGCAGCACGATTTCGTTCATCTCTCCTGAAATCGATCCCAAAACTCGCACCGTAGAAGTGTGGGCCGTGATTGCCAATCCGCAGGGTGAAATGGAAGCCAATTCCTACGCCTCGGCCAGAGTTGTGGTGGACCAAAAGACCGCGCTGGTGGTCCCCAGATCCGCGCTCTTGCGGGAAGAGGCACATTTCATCGTTTTCGTACAAAACCCTCGAGGATTCGAGAAACGAATCGTACAGGTGGGCTCCCAGCAGAACGGTTGGGTGGAAATTGTCAGCGGCCTGCACGAAGGGGAATCGGTGGTCAGCAAAGGAGCCTATCAACTGAAGAACATCAATTTCAGTTCTTTTATCGGGGAAGAGGAGGAGGAGTGAGCTGCCGGACCGTTCGTCGAAACGCTGCGGTGCCATGACCCGACTATCGGTGAGAAG
>CAYQOI010000535.1:0-2817 GCA_964419085.1 uncultured Cytophagia bacterium
TTTAGAAAGCCGGTTTTCAAATAACCTCCGAATCCCTGAGGAGAAATCGCAGGATAATTGATTATAAAATCACAGGACTTCTGTCCCTAAGCCACGGGGAACCCGGAAAACGAGTTGACCTGACAAAATACCTTTCGGAACCTCGGTGTGACCGGAGTCACGAACCCCTTCCCCCTCAGCGAGCACACGAGGACTCCGGCCAACCGAGGAACACTTTCAGGTTCTTCTAAAGCTTGCCGAGATAGCTCTTGGCCTGCTCCAGGTACTCGCTGTTCGGGTAGGTGCGGATCAAGTTGGAAAAAGCATCCCTGGCCTGGCCTCCTTCTCCCAGTTTCAGATAAGCCCGACCGAGATAGAAGAGCGCGTCGTCTTTCTTCGGAGAGCGTCGGTAGCTCAAAACCTTTTGCAACTCTCCGATGGATTGCCGGTATTGTCCCAAAGAGAAGAAACATCTCGCTTTCCAGTACTGACAGTTGCTGGCAAGCGCATGATTCGGATACTGTTTGAGCAAAAGGTCGAATAGGGAAATCGCCTCATCGTAGTGCCTGGTGTAAAAATTCGTCAGGGCCTCCTTGTATATCTCGTCAAAACCGGACATCGAGGAGCTTTTGGGAACATTTGCCGGAGGATGGGTGACCGCCCTGTTTTCCAACGAGGCGAGCCGGCGTTTTCTTTCCTCCAGTGAACGCTGCAGGGAAGCGATGTCGTTTTCCTGCTTGTCGACATTCTGGGTCAATTCATCGATGCGGGATTTCAGCCGAACATATTCCTCCATGTCCTTGGTCTCGCCGTTCCGTTTCGGCATTGGATTGCCACTCGGGGTAAACTGGTCGGGATTATCATCGATTTGCTCGAAAGGCGCGCCCTGCTCCGCCAGCACGTTTGGCTCACCCGATTCATGGGCGCCGAGATAGTAGGTCACCCCTGCGCGGACGTTAAAAAAGCCATCATTGGATTTGCCCTGGTCGGTCAAGGGGTTGTCCAGCCTGTCGGTATTTGTGAGATGGTAGTCCCCCCCCACATACCAGTCCAGACTTGGATTCATTCGAAATTTTATCCCACCTCCCGCGAAACCTGCCAGGTTGGTGAAGCGCCCCACGCCACTGTTTTCCACCTTGAAATTGATAAGCCCGCCGCCCACGGTCACGTAGGGCCGGATAAAGCCGCGCGAGAGGATGTCAAAACTACCCCTGATATCCGCGTTCAGGACGTCGGTGGTGTTGGACACACCCGGCAGGACATTATAGCGCAATTGGCTGAAACCCAGCGCCACTGCGACATCTGCAAAAGGCAGAATGCGATAGGAGACCAGCCCCTCCACCCCAACGCCGATATTCGTATTGGTGAGGTCGCCGTACAGCTTCTGTCCTCCCACATTCAGCCCCAGTCCTAGTTTTCTCACATCATTCTGTGCCAGCACTCCCCCTGAGATGAATAAAATCAATACGAATCCCTTCAACAAGCCAGCGTTCCATTTCATCGCAAGACTCCGCAAAGATGATATGTATAAGTTACAAGACCAACGACCTCAGGTCTTCAGGAATCACATCATAGACCGAGACCGTCTCTTCCGCGTGAGCGTTGTAGGCCTCAACCAACTCGCTCAAACGGTTTGTGTACTCGATAATCTTCTTTTTGTCTAAAGGCTTTTGGGCAGCTTCTCGCAGGCGAAGGATCGTCTCCCCAATCCGTTCAAAGTAATAATTGGAGAGCGATTGATCAACCAAATTCTTTACCGCTTGCTCGACGTCCTTCTCCTTTTCCTGCAAGTTTTTCATGGTGTTCTTCAAATGAAACTGATTCAAGTCTTTCACCAACTGCGTGTTCACACCCGAGTAGCTGAAGGCGGCCGGATGCTTTTTGTAGTAACTGGTCTTGACTGCAATGTTCGTCAAAAGGTACTGTTCCACGACGACTCGTTCGCCAAAAGACAACTTTCTGTGAGAGTAATACTGGAGAGAGTTGTCGACTTCCCTGTAAACAACCTGTACCATGAGATCCGAAGATGAGAAATAGAGTAGTTCTTTCATGGGGACCTTCTCGGTTGTTTGGTTAGGGGTACTGAAATTATTTGTATGACAGGGCGGAAACAAATACTATGCCACGGAAGAGAAGGCCCCCACAGAGAGGACTAAGTCTTTAATTTACAGCAGGACATTTTCACCGTGCCGGTCTGCCGTCCGTCGATGCCACCATCTGAAATGTGTATTCTCCTGATTCAATCTGCTTTTTTTGAGACATTTTTTGGGGGTTCATCCGAGAGTGCCAGCTTCATCACCTGGTCCACGTCGGTGACGAAGTGCAGCTCCAGTTCCTTTCGAATCGCCTCGGGAACGTCCTCGAGATCTTTTTTGTTCCTTTCGGGCAGCAACACTCTGCGGATGCCTGCCCGGTGCGCAGCGAGGACTTTCTCTTTGATGCCGCCGACGGGGAGCACCAGCCCGCGCAGCGTGATCTCGCCTGTCATGGCCACGGTGTTGTTCACGCGACGATCGGAGAGAAGCGACACCAGCGCAGTAAACAAAGTGACCCCTGCCGACGGGCCATCTTTGGGAATGGCGCCGGCCGGGACGTGAATATGAATATCGTATTTGTTGAAGTCGTGCTTTTCCAACCCCAGCTCTTTGGCTTTGGAACGGATATAACTGAGCGCGGCACGAGCCGATTCCTTCATGATGTCGCCCAGCGAGCCGGTGAGAAGCAGTTCGCCCTTTCCGGGCATTTTGGTGGCCTCCACAAACAGGATATCCCCGCCCGCAGGCGTCCACGCCAGACCCGTGGCCACCCCCGGGCGAGCGGTACGCTCTGCCACCTCTG
>CAYQOI010000536.1:0-2201 GCA_964419085.1 uncultured Cytophagia bacterium
TCGTGGGGCCCACTGCGGTGGGCAAAACCGCGCTTTCTCTGAAGCTGAGCGAGCGACTGAATGCGGAGATCGTTTCCGCGGATTCGCGCCAGGTGTACAAGTACATGGATATCGGCACCGCCAAGCCGAGCCAGGAGGAGCTCGCAGCGGTGCCGCATCATTTTATCGACATCAAGCGGCCG
Organism: uncultured Cytophagia bacterium; assembly: GCA_964419085.1. Lineage (GTDB taxonomy): Bacteria > Zhuqueibacterota > Zhuqueibacteria > Oceanimicrobiales > Oceanimicrobiaceae > CAYQOI01. Next base: position 183 of record CAYQOI010000536.1, read on the forward strand.
GACGAGTACTACAGCGCAGGGCAGTTCGCGGCAGAGGCGCGGTCGTGCATCGACGACATCCGCGCGCGGGGCAACACGCCGTTGGTGGTGGGCGGGTCCGGGCTTTACATCCGGGCGCTGGTGGATGGCCTGTTTGAACCGAAGGTCGCCGACGCGGCGGTCAAGGCGCGGCTGAAACGGGCCGCGCAGGAAGAAGGGATCGCTGCGCTCTATCGCCGCCTTTTGGAAATCGACCCCGTTACCGCCAGGCGGCTCCATGCGACAGATACGCAGCGGATACTGCGCGCGCTGGAAGTGTTTGAAATCACGGGGCGTCCGTTTTCGGCATTCCTGCAGTCGCGGCCGCGGCCTGCGCGGTTTCGACCCGTGTTTCTGGGACTTTTCATGCCCCGCGAGGAGCTGTATGCGCGCATCGAGGCCCGCGTGGACCGGATGTTTGCCGAGGGACTCATCGAGGAGGCGAAGCGGCTGCTGGAGATGGGGTTCTCGCCGGAACTCAACGCGTTGCAGACCGTTGGATATAAAGAAGTCTTTCTGTACTTGCGGGGCGACCTGAGCTACGAGGCGACCGTGGCGCTCATCAAACAGAAGACGCGAAATTACGCCAAACGGCAGTTGACCTGGTTTCGGAAGGATTCGCGGGTGCGGTGGCTGGAGTTGAGCGCGGGGACGGATTCTCAAAGTCGCCTCGCGGCCCTGGCCGATGAGATCGTGGAATTGCTGAATCGGGAGACAAAATTTGCTTGACTTTTTTGCTCATTTTGTTTAAAATTGGAGTAATAATTCTTTGCTTTTTAGCAAGATAGGCGAATGTAGCTCAGTTGGTAGAGCACAAGCTTCCCAAGCTTGGGGTCGCGGGTTCGAGCCCCGTCATTCGCTCTATTTTTTTATCATGCGACAGCCTTTGAAACGAATCGCCCGCCTCGCCTTTCTCCTCGTTCTCGCGTCGGCTTTGCCGGCCCAAACCCTCTCCGTAAAACTGGGAAAAGATACTTACGTGGACTGGCGCAGACGGGTAGTGCGCGCCACCGGCCGCAGTTTGAGCGCAGACGGTCAATCGGCGGACACAGAAAGGGTCCAGGTGCTGGAGAAGGCAAAAGAAGATGCCTTGAAAAACTTGCTCGCCGGGTTGCACAAACTCACCGTGGATTCGCATTCTGACCTGAGCCAGGCGTTGCAACGGCGCAACATCCCGTTTCGCGAGATTCAGGATCTGGCGCAGTACTACACCGTGGTCGACGTGCGTTCCATGTCCGACAACTCCGTGGAGGTGGACATCGAGCTGCCCATAGAGGACAAGCTGGCGGACCGCCTGCTTCCAAGACGTGTCGGACGCGGGACGCTGCACCTCAGCGACACGCCCCTGTGTCCGGTGTGCGCTCAGCCCTGGCCGGAAGGCCGGCCGGTGCCGGAGGATATTCATCTCATCGTCCCCTCTGAAGGGTTCACCACAAGCAGGGGGGAGCCATACAGCTCCGTGATCATCGACGCCCGTGGACTGAAGCTGGCGCCCGGACTGTTTCCCAGGGTGGTGGATGAGGCAGGGAAGGAAATCTATGGAGTGGAGTATGTCGACAGGGCGGTCGCGGAGAAGCTCGGGCTGGTTGCCTACCACTCGAATCTTGCCGCGGCTTTCAAAGACCGACGGGCCGGCAGCGAGCCGTTGGTGATTCGGGCGCGTCGGGTGTCCGGGCCAAATAGCTGTGACGTGGTGGTCTCAAACAACGACGCGCTTTTGATTCACGCTGCCGCCAAAGTTCACAATTTTTTGAGGACGTGCAGAGTCATCTTCGTTTTGGGATAACGTCTTTGCACCGCTGAGCTTAACTTCAATCGAGGAGGAGACAAAATGAAAGCAAAGTTGTGGGGAGTCTGCTTTGTGACGCTGCTGGCTTTTGTGTTCGCCAATTCGGCGCAAGCCGGCTCCGGCGAAAAGCAGCCGCGACTCAAGAAACGGGTTGCGGTGTTTACCTTCGACGACAAAACGGACAAAGCATTTCACTGGTGGAACTACAAGAC
>CAYQOI010000536.1:2211-2815 GCA_964419085.1 uncultured Cytophagia bacterium
GCAGGAGTTAGAGAAAATTCTGGCGGAGCAGGACCTGGGGACATCGGGCGTGGTGACGCCCCAAAGCGCAGCCCAAATCGGCAAGGTGCTGGGCGTCGAGTTGGCCGTGATGGGCGCGGTCACCGAATTCGGCTACAAAAAGCGGGACACGGCCGGCCGCTTCAAGAGTTTCGGACTCGGCGTGTCCAAAGCCTCGGCCACGGTGGGACTGGATTGCCGGATGGTGAATACCACCACCGGAGAAATCGTGGCGGCTGAGCACGTGCGAAAAGAAAAGTCCGCCAAGGGCCTGAAAGTGGATACGCGCAAGCTGGATTTCGCCAGTAAGAGCGCGTTCGATGAGTCGCTGGTGGGCAAAGCCGCCAAGGACGCGGTCAATGCGGTGATCAAGCTCATCGATGCAAACGCGCCGAAGATTCCGTGGCAGGCGAAGGTGATTACCGAGAAAAATGGCAGCGTGTTCATCAACGAGGGCGCGGCCGGCGGGATTCAAGCGGGCGACGTCTTCTATGTTTACCGCAAAGGCGAAGACCTGGTGGACCCGGACACAGGGCTTTCTCTCGGCAGCATCGACACCAAGGTCGGGGAAATCAAGGTGGTCAAT
>CAYQOI010000537.1:0-2810 GCA_964419085.1 uncultured Cytophagia bacterium
AATACGCGCGGGTGTCGCCGGAGCAGGAGCGGTTGAACAAGCTGGCCGCGCTCTTCCTGCTCACCAGCCAGGGCGTGGTGATGCTGCACGAAGGCCAGGAGTTTGCTCGCAGCAAGGTCATCGCTGCCACCGATGCCCCGGATCCGCACGTCGGCCTGCTGGACCACGATTCCTACAACAAGGACAACGAAACCAACTGGCTCGACTTCCATCATAAAGAGTTGAACCGTGGGCTTTTTGACTACTACCGCGGCCTGGTGGCGCTGCGACGAACCCGGCCGGAATTTCGAAAGGCGAAGCCGGAAGCCGTCCAGTTTCTGGAGACCGAAACCGAGCTGGCCCTGGGCTATGTACTCGAGGCCGGTGAACATGGCCGCGGGCGAGTAGTGGTCTTGCTCAATGCCGACGCGCACCAGTCCGCGAGATTCTCCTTGCCGCAGGGCGTCTGGCGAACCCTTGTGGATGGCTCCCGTGCCGGTGTCGAGCCGTTTGGTCGCCCGCGGCGCCGGTCCGTTTCGGTGAAGCCGCGTTCGGGGTTGGTGCTGGTTGCGGTAGCGTAGCCTGCCGCTCACTCGTTGTCGCTGCTGACATCGATGTACCCCCATCTCTCCTCCACCCGGGGAAGGTTGTTGACCTTTTTCACCGGGAACACTCGCCGTACGTGTGACACTTTTCACCATGGTGCTAAGCTCATGATTAACAACCTGATGGCGGAAAGTCGACACCTTTTTCGGGAATAGCAAGTTACATCCTTTTGTTAACATTTGACGTCAGTTCGATCGGCTTCTTAAAACCGAGGTGTACCGCAATGCGGCCCTTCCGAAAGGGTGGGAAGCATTGACCTTACATTTTGAATCATTCAGATGAAGGGTGCGAAATCAATGAGTTGGAAGACGACTATTTACCTGGTTCTCCTGCTACTGAGCGGTTCTCTGGTTTTTGGGCAAACTGTCGAGGAACCCATCGAAATCAGTCTCGCGGCCGCGCATTCGAGCGTTTCTCCGGGCCAGAATTCCGCGTTGCTCGTCACTTTCAAGATTCCTCAGGGTTTTTGGCTGGGAGAAGACGACCCTTCTGCCCGGATTCCGGCTGCCACCGTCGTTGAAGTTGAACCGCAGAAATATTTTTCGTTCGGGAAAGCACAGTTTCCCATGCCCGAGGTGCGAGGCGTGCCGGTGCATCTGGGGTTGACGCGCGTCTTCACCGGCAAGATCACTGCGGTGGTACCGTTTCAGGTGAGCCAGGACACGCCGCCGGGCAGCTATGCCATCGGTGTGCGTTTGACCTACACACCGGGTCTCAACGCCGGCCACCTGACCACCCACGTTCGAGAGCCGTACATCGTGACCTTGAAGGTGGTGGAGGGCAAAGCGAAGACGAACAGCGCGCTGCCCCAGCCCAGCCGCGACTCTGTCCCGCCCGACTTTCTGGTTCAGGAGAAGCAACTGAGTCTTCCTCAGCCCATGAAAACGATGTTTCACCGGTGGGACGAGAACGGCCCGCTGCCGAAGTTTCTACACTGGCTTTTCATCGATCCTGAGAATCACGGCAAGCACATTCAGACGGTGTGGCATCCCTTTGTGGGGTCGACGGAGAATTTTGGTCAGAGTGTCGGAGGCGCGATGGCCCTGATGAACGTCACGCGTGAAGGCATCATGACCGGGACGTTTGACGTGCGCGGTTATTACAATGAATATGTGGGGGCCACGGTGGCCGTGGATGTGGTGAGTTGTCCGGCAGCCTATTTCAATTACTGGTTTTCGGCCCAGATTTCCGACGACCGGAACCGACAACTGCATTTCCACAACGAGAACCTGACGCTGGGCAAAGATGACCGATATGGCTACGAGTTCCAGATCGACGCGTTCCAGGACCCGAGATATCGGTTCTACGGATTAGGCGGCGGTACCAACGAAGACGACGAGACCAACTACACACACGAGGAATTCGGTGGCTTTCTCGACCTGTATTGGCTGCCGGCCGACCACCTTCGCTTTTCGGTGGGGGGAAAGATTCGCTCGGTGGACCTGAAGCGCGGCGCGGACCGTCTGGCGGACGACCTGCCATTCACCATCAACGAGGCGCGCTTCGCGGATGTGCCCGGGATCAACGGCGCGACGGTGGTGGGCGAGCGGGTCAACGTGGTCTACGACGCCCGCAACCAGGAATTCACTCCGTCCGCGGGGTTTTATCTCAAATTCACGGCGGAATACGATCAGGTCACCAGCGATCCTAAGCCCACCTCCACTTACGGCCGGTTTAAGTTGGACTGGCGCAAATACATCTCCACGGTGAACCAGCGCTACACGCTGTTGCTGCGCAATTCCTGGACCTTTACCACCACCCAGGATGTGCCGTTTTTCGACCAGGCACAACTGGGCGGAGAAGCTACGCTGCGAGCTTTTGATCTCGGAAGATTCTACGGCCAGCACGCGGTATTCGGCAGCGTGGAGCTGCGAATCCAGGCAATGCACAAAGTGCTCATGGGGTTTCCCATGGACCTGGAGGTTGCGCCGTTTGTGGATTTTGGCCAGGTGTACAACGGCAGCGATTTCGACGGGGAGTTTAACGTCAATCCCGGCCTGAGCCTGCGCATTCTCAATCGGCCGAATATCGGGATCGTGGGAAATGGCGCCATCGGCCAGGACGGCATCGTCTTTACCGGAGGAGTCAGCTTGCCGTTTTGAGGACCGCGTCGCTGGCATGGAAATGCCGCGGTGAGCAGCAGTACCGAACTTATCAGCCCGGAGGTGAACCCTACGTCTCCGGGCTTTTTCTTTTGGTGAAATAGATGATGTCGCGGTGCGGTT
>CAYQOI010000538.1:0-2804 GCA_964419085.1 uncultured Cytophagia bacterium
GAGATCGCACAGCGAGAAAACGCGGTGATCAAATACGACGACGGTGGCGAGTACAGCGACCTCACCGAAGAGCAGATCATTCTTGCGGCGATGGCGCAAAACGCCTACAACAAGGAGAGTCAGGACTTCGCGGACATCATCCAGCACGAATTGCACCAGCAGACGGGCATCGCGAACCGCGGGGTCAAGCAGGCGGGCTTCTACGTGCTGGTGGGCGCGTCCATGCCCAATGTGCTCATCGAAACCGCGTTCATGTCCAACAAGCGGGAAGAGAAGATGCTGCGTTCCTCCTCATTTCAAAAGAAGGTTGCGGAAGCGATCTATCGCAGCATCAAGAAATTCAAGGAGAAGTATGAATGGAGCTTGAAGTGAGCTCCGTGTCTTTTCTCACCCGCAGAAATTGAATGACCACCACAGCGAGCAGCAGGACGACCCCCACGCCGGTGAATACAAGCAGCAAGGTGTGGCGCGCCTGGAATTTGACCGGTGACACGTCGCCGTAAAGCAGCATGCCGGCCCACCGCGTTGGGTTGCGGGTGCCGTTTTCCAGCAGCGCGAGCCGCGCCTGTTGGAGCGCTTCAGCCTTGTTCATTCCTTCCTTTAGAAACACATAAAAGTTTTTCAGCAGCCGCATCGTGTCTTGCTGCGGCATCTGCCAGGCGTTGGCCAGAACCGTGGGTACGCCCACAAAAGTACTGCACCCGTAGAGGCCGGCGAGTCCAGGGTCTGCCGGGCGGAAAGGTCGGTCCCTTTGCGCGCGGGCGAAAGTCAGAATCTCGGTGTTCGACAGCGCCGGCAGGAGCGAGCCCAAATCCAGACTCTGGCCGCGCCCCGGGAATCGGATCGTGGAGTACACGGGCAGCTCACACTGCAATTCCATCGGGAGAAGCAAGGTCACGAAACGGTGCCGGCCAGCTTCACGGAGCAGCGTTTCGGCGTTGAGTTCTTTCCCGCGCAGCACGTCGCCAGGCGTGAGCAGGTGGTCGGGTGACATCGGTGTCGCGACGCTGCCCCAGGCAACGCTACCGTGGTTTTCGCCAGCACGCTCGTGGACATACGCGGTCAACATCCCGCTTCCCGCGCCGTCAGTTGTTTTGGCCAAGGGCAGACGGACGAAGCGCGCGAAAGGCATGTACGCGACCTGCCAGGTCTCGGCCAGATAGCGGGCGTTCGGATAGTCAAAGCTGTCCACCAGGCCGTCGGCGTTGGTGACGAGACATTCGAACGGAACCTGCTTCAGACTCGCGTCCGGCGAGATGAAGAGCATGGGCCGGTCGCTCACCAGCGCCGCGATGGGTTCGAATATCAGTTTGTAGACCCTGGCCGCGATATCGACGCGAAAGGCGGGTTCTTCCCCATCTGAGGGCGGCCCACCTTCGGTGCCATCGCCAAGCACGGGACTGATCTGGGCCAGGAGATTCTTGATATACAAACGACCGATCTCCACTTGCCGGGAGAAGATTTGATCACCGTTGAGAACGATGATAAACGTGGTGCTGTCGCCCACGAGATAATGCACAAACGCGGCGTTTGTCTTGCTCATGCGTTGGTGCAGGTCGGTAAGCGCGCTGCGCTGTGCGAGATCGAAGACCTCAAAACCCGGCAGTTGCAGCGCCATTCGGTGCCACGTTTTCTGAAGCTGTCGATCCAAATTGTGTACTTTGCGCTTAAGTTCCATTTCCAGCGCGACATTGTCGCTTCTACCCGGCTGCAGCGTTTGCCAGAGCTGTTCCTGCGAGTCCCGCAGCGTCTTGAGCAAGACGCTGAGCCGCCAACTGAGCGAATCGTTCTGCGCGGCTTCGCTGGCGTAGCGCAATCGAGACATGCTGAGACTGTACTCCAGCGCCTTCAGCTTCTCCGCGACCGCGAACAGCTTTTTCGGCCGGCCTGAGCGGGCGTACGCGTGGGCCGCCGGAAGCATGAGATCTTCTCTCAAATCAAAGAACTCTGGTCCTTCGCCGTCGGCATAATAGTTCAGGAAACTATTGAGCTCTTTGAGCGCGGAATCCGCTCGCGCGCTGGCCAGGTCGTCGAAACGCGCTGCGAGGTAGGTTTTGACGAGGCCCGCCTGTCCTGCCAGCACCGCAACGTAGAGGCAGGTTTCTTTGCCCATCTGGATCGCATCTAAGAAATAGGTCTCGGCTTTTTCGACGTTGCCTTCGAGCAGCGCGAGCTTTCCCTGCATCCAGCGGTGGTTGGGGAGAAAATGGACGTTGAGCGTCTGCTTTGCCAGGGCCTCGGCCATGTTGAGATAATATCTTGCGTAGCCGAACTCGTAGGGCGGTGTGAGAAAGAGGTTGGCCAGGTTGAGAAAACACGTTTCGGTCAGGCGGTGCTGCTGGGTTCGCTGCGCGTAGCGCAGCACCTTCTCGAAAGCGACCTTAGCTTCATGTCGCTTCCCCATGGCCCGGTAGACTTTTGCTTCTTCAAACAGGGCACGGTTCTGGTCATCGAGCTGCCGGGCCTTTTGTGCAGCGGAGACAGCTTGTTCCAGGTTATTTAGGGCCTGCTCCCACCTTCCGGCTTTCAAATGGAGAACGCCGAGCTCGCGGTAGGCTCTGCCGGCGAGTGCATCGTCGTTTGCGCCAGCCGTCTGAATGATCTGCGTGAAGCGCTCCCGTGCGCGGCGGGTGTCTCCCATCTTTTTATACGCCAACCCGGCCCGAAACGCAAACTGCAACGCTTCGGCCTCGCGACCGAGCAGGTGGAGGATTTCGCGGCTCTCCTCACACAAGCGGGCCACCTGGTTGTGTACCTCGTAGGATTCAAAAAAAGGGATGGCGGACTCGATCACCGAGAGCAGG
>CAYQOI010000539.1:0-2801 GCA_964419085.1 uncultured Cytophagia bacterium
CGCCGAAACCGGCCTGGTGGCCTCCAAAGGGCAAGCCCGGCGGTTGATTCAGCAGGGCGGCGCGTATGTCAATCAAACCAAAGTGGCGTCCATCGAATCGACCATCACCGAGAACGACCTCCAAGACGGTCACGTCATGCTGCGCGCGGGCAAAAAACGCTACCATCGGCTGGTGGTGGACGAGAACTGATTAGCCTGAATCATTCACAAATTGTCTGCCATTCTCGAAGAATCTTTTTGGCAGACAGGGGCTTAAACAGGAAACAAGACTCCTCCTGAGTGACGGACGAGCTCCCAGGGATCCACCGGGATTCCCCACTTTGTGGAAAAGCCGGGTGAGAAAGCCCCGGCGCGAAAACCCTTGACTTTCACTCTTTTTGTTTTAAATTCTGCGCGTTCACAGGGGAGTGCGGGGTAGACTTCCAGCGTCGTCCTGTCCTTCGACTCAAACCGTGGCAAGCCTGTTGTAAATAAAATCTTCCAGTCAAACTCAGGAGGTCGGAATGTTTTGGAATGAGCAATTCGAATCGCGAAGCAGGGGGTTCTCTGTTCTGGTGCTGCTGCTGGCGCTCTTGCCGTTGAAAGGGTTTGCCCAGCAGGCGATCCCCGACGCCGTGCTGGACATTTTCGAAGAAAAATGTGCCGTCCGCGGCTGCCACACCGGGAGCTCCGCGCCCAAAGGCCTGGACCTGACCGAAGAGTACGCGTTCTCTTCATTGGTGAACGTACCCAGCCACGACAACTCCCGCCTGATGCGGGTGAAACCCCAGGACCCGGTGAACAGCTACCTGATGCTGAAAATCACCGATTCGCCTCTCATTCGGGGGGCGCGCATGCCGAAGCGGGGCAAACCGCTGTCACAGCAAGAGATCGCGACCATCGAGACCTGGATCAAGAGCCTGCAGCCCGGCACGAGGGTTCAGGCGCCCCCGCCCGAGTACGTCGAAGCTTTTCCGGGCCTGTCGCTTTCCACGCTCCCCACCACGGAGACCCTGGAGCGAGGTGTGTTCTCCTACCGCATCGCGCACCGCTGGCGAGGCAAGGTAGACGAAGGGTTCGCCAATCTGTTCGGGCTTGACTTCGGTGCGCACATGTTTACCCAACTCGCCTTCCCGGTCACCAACGACGTGACCGTTGCGGTGGGACGCTCCGCCACCAACGCTACCTTCGAATTCTCAGGCAAATGGCGGATTTTACGTGAAAAAACCGACGGCTCCATGCCCATTTCCGCGGCGATCCACGCCGGGGTGGACTGGGCCACGCGCAAAGAGATCGCCGACCCCAACAACCCCAATCGACGCCTCAGCCGCACCGACGGCGAGCGCTTCGCCTGGTTCGCCCAGCTTGTGCTGAGCAAGAAAGTGCACGAGCGTGTTTCTCTGTTGCTGGTCCCAGGCATTCTGGCGAACGGCAACGTGAACCTCCCGGATGAAGATCCCATCTTCACGCTGGGCTTCGGCGGTAAAATCATGCTGTTTCGGGGATTCTCCATCTTTGTGGAAGGCGTGCCCATCCTCTCGGGCGATGATGGGGCCAACCCGGTGGGCGGGCCGCGCCTCGAAAACGGAAAGGCCGTCATCAACGATGCATTCACCATCGGCTTCGAACGCAAAGTAGGGGGCCACGTCTTCCATGTTTACGTCACCAACTCGCTGGGGCTGGCCACAGGCCAGTACATGAGCGGCGCGAATTTCGATTTCGCCGACGGCGATTTCCGGCTTGGATTCAATATTTACCGGAGCTTGCGGCTGCCATTTTAAGGGAAATATTTTCATCGAACGTCCAGTTTTACTCTGTGGTACCCGAACTCAGTTTTGCGGAGGTAGCATGACGACCAGAAGCGGACTCATTCTGCTGATTCTCGTCGGACTGGTTGCGCTGGCATTTTCGCCCGAAGACGACGACCAGCCATTGAACTACAGCGACCTGCGGCTGACCCAGATCGCAGGCAAGAAACTGTTTGTACTCAAGAAATGCGCGGACTGCCATACGCTGGCCAGCAAAGCCCAGGGGAAATTGACCCCGGTCACCAACAAGCGAGACGATGCGTGGTTCAAGCAACATGTCCAGAAGGAATCACCCATCGTGTTGCGCAGGGCGACCACCTCGCGCCGGAAACGGCGGGTGCTAAAGGAGGAGTTGGCCGCGCTGAAGGACTTTTTGTACGGCAGCACGGTCCGGGAAAGAGTTCGCATCGCGGAGATGCCGGAGAACATTTTCGAAGGGGCGTACCTCAGCTACCAGAACGGGTGTATCAAGTGTCACACCATCGCGGGAGCGGGCAAGGACGTCGGCCCGGACCTCACGCACATCGCGGACAAGCGCGGGGACAAAGCCTGGCACATCGCCAATCTCAAGGATCCCCAGCAATTTCATTCGGACTCGCCCATGCCCAAATTCGGCGGCCTCGGCGACGAGAAACTGAGTCTCATCGCAGACTATCTGCTGACGTTGAGGAAACCGGCCAAATGAGCACCGATGTTCAAAAAAAACAGGGGACGAACGGATCCCGCCGGGGGTTTCTCAAGCTCGCGATCGCGGCCCTCAACGGCTTGCTCGCGCTGGCGCTGGCCGTGCCCGGGCTGGGCTATCTGCTCACCCCGGTGTTCCGAAAAAGCGGCACCATCTGGGTGAAACTGGGACCGGCGGACCGGTTCCAGGCCCCTCAGCCGCAGAAAGCCGTTTACAAGTACATCGCGCAGAGCGGGTACACCAGAAAGCAAAAGCGTGCCTTTGTCTGGGTGGTGGCCTCCTCGGAAGAAGGCGACCCGGTGCGGGTTCTCTCGGCCGTGTGCACCCAC
>CAYQOI010000540.1:0-2800 GCA_964419085.1 uncultured Cytophagia bacterium
TGCTCCCCTTATGCCGTCATTCGGGCAACGAGTTCGAACGCTGGTGGATGAAGTGAAAGCTCCGGGTACTTACACCGTGAAGTGGGATGGGAGCGACACACGAGGCATCCAGACGTCGTCGGGCCTCTATTTTGTCCGGCTCAAAGCAGGAGGTTTCGTTCAGACGATCAAATTGTTGAAGCTGAAATAGCGCGAGCAAACCGAATGGGAGGGGGCGTGGCAGCGCATTCATTTCTATTCGCCAACTTGCAGAGGAGGAAGTGAGAAGAAATTGAAAAAGATCAAAGTCGCTTTTGGCATCCACAACCATCAACCGGTGGGCAACTTCGATTTTGTCTTTGAGGAGGCACATGATAAGGCGTATTCCCCATTTCTGGACCTTTTAGAACGTCATCCCGGGATTCGTATGGTCCAGCACTACTCCGGCATTCTGCTGGAGTGGCTAAAACGGAACAAACCGGATTTCCTGCCCAGACTCAAGAAACTGGTTCAGCGCGGCCAGGTCGAACTGATGACCGGCGGCTTCTATGAACCCATTCTGTCCATCATTCCGTATCGGGACAAGGTGGGACAGATCAGCAAACTCACAAAGTTCTTGCAGCAGGAAATCGGGTACGAGCCCAAAGGCATGTGGCTGGCGGAGCGCATCTGGGAACCCCACCTGCCGAAACCATGTTCCGAAGCCGGTGTGAGGTACGTGGTCCTGGACGACTCGCATTTCAAGAATGCCGGCCTGCGCGAAAAAGACATGCTGGGTTACTACCTCACCGAAGAGGAAGGCGCGACCGTCGCGTTGTTTCCCATCAGCGAAAAACTGCGCTACACCATACCGTTTCAGCCGGTGGACGCGACCATCGAATATCTGGCCCAGCTTGCCTCGGACACACGCGAGGTACTGGTGGTGTTTGCGGACGACGGCGAGAAATTCGGCATCTGGCCGGGCACCTACGAGCACTGCTACGAGAAGGGCTGGCTGGAGGCGTTTTTTCATGCGCTGGAACAGAATGCCGACTGGATCGAGATCGTGCATCTCGCCGAAGCGGTGCAAAACCTCAGGCCGCTGGGGCGCATTTACCTGCCCACGGCATCGTACCGGGAGATGATGGAATGGGCCATGCCCACCGAGTCCATTCTGGACTACCAGGATTTCGAGAATCAGCTCAAGCAAATCAGTCTGCACGAACGCTACAAAGTGTTTGTGCGCGGCGGCTTCTGGCGCAACTTCTTGGCAAAATACCCGGAATCCAACAACATGCACAAAAAGATGCTGCACCTCAACCAGCGTTTGGGGCGCCTGGCAGCGACGTGCACGCAGGACGAAAGATTTGAAGCCGCTCAGGACCACATCTGGGCCGGACAGTGCAACTGCCCTTACTGGCACGGTGTGTTTGGTGGACTGTACTTGAATCACCTGCGCTTCGCCACCTACCGGGAGTTCCTCCAGGCGGAGCTCCTACTGGATGCGCTGGAACAGCAGCGGTCAGCCCCCCGGGAAAACTGGACGCGGGTAGAGGTGTCGGACTTTGACCGGGACGGGTACGAGGAGGTCCTGATTTCAAATGCCAGTCTCAACCTTTACTTCACGCCAAACAACGGCGGCGCGCTCTTTGAACTGGATTACAAACCCGCGACGGTTAACTTGCTGGACACCATGACCCGGCGACCCGAAAGCTATCACGAGAAGCTCAGACAATTGGCGGAAAACAAGGCCGCAGCGCGCAACCGCGCAGAGGACGAAGGCGGAGAGCAAATTGCCAGCATCCACGATCTGGTCTTAACCAAGGAGGAGGGTCTGGAGAATCTGCTCTTCTACGACTGGTACCGCCGGCTGGCGCTGGTGGACCACTTTCTGGGTCCCGGGGTGACTCTCCCGGACTTTTCCCGGTGCGATTACGACGAGGCGGGCGACTTTGTGGCCGGGGCGTATGAGCAATCGTCCACGGAGAACGGCAAAGGCGTCTCCGTGCGCCTCTGGAGAGACGGCGAAGTGCAGGCTGCAGAGGGCACGGTGAAGCTCCGGGTTGAGAAGGAGGTCTTCCTGCCCAAGGACGCGGCGGAGATTCGGGTGACCCACCGGGTCAAAAACCTGGATGCGGTGCCATGTGCTCTGTGGTTCGGTGTGGAGTGGGACTTCGCGCTGCTGGCCGGCGACGCGCCGGACCGTAACTACGTTTTCCCTGGCAAAACCGTTGAAGACACGCGGTTGCGCAGCATGGGTGAAGTGGCCGAGGTGACAGAGGTGCGTCTGGAGGATGCGTGGCTGAATCTGCGGATCGCCTTACATCTGGGGCAGGAGGCGACCGTCTGGCGTTTTCCCATCGAAACCATTTCTCAGTCCGAAGGCGGCTTTGAGCGCGTCTACCAGAGCTCGGTAGTCTTGCCGCACTGGCGCTTTGAGTTGGCCCCCGGCGAGACCTGGGAAACGCAGGCAAGACTGCACATCTCCTCTCTTCCGTGAGCAGTCGGCACGAGTGAAAAAGACTTGATTGTTTTCGCTCGCAGGGTTATATTTCTTCGCGAAGAGAATGCGGGCCCTTAGCTCAGTCGGTTAGAGCAGCGGACTCATAATCCGTCGGTCCGGGGTTCGAGTCCCTGAGGGCCCACTGCTTTTTTACACGTGAGGTCATTGGTGTCCGGCTAAAAGAGTAAGACAGAGTCCGCAAGTGTCTGAAAACCAGGGCCCATTACCCCGAAATTTCAATTGTGACTTGGTTTTGGACGTGAGCCGTAACACCCCCCTTAGTCGGGGCTGTCCAAAAAGTCGGCCTTTTTTGTCATTCCTGCGAAGGCAGGAATCTCT
>CAYQOI010000541.1:0-2800 GCA_964419085.1 uncultured Cytophagia bacterium
CTTCTTGCCGTGCTCCTCTTGTGCGAGGCGCAGGATTCTCACGCCCAGGTCTACGATGGCGCGCAGGTCCTCCTCGGTCTCGGTGGGCAATCCGATCATGAAATAGAGCTTGATATGATTCCAGCCGTTGCGGAACGCGGTCTGCGCGCCACCCAGGATGACCTCTTCGGTGATGCCCTTGTTGATGACATCGCGCAGGCGCTGGCTGCCCGCCTCCGGCGCGATGGTAAACCCGCTGCGGCGCACTTTCGACAGGCTCTCTCCCAGCGTATCGGTCATGCCGTACACCCGCATGGAGGAAACGGACATGGCGGTCTGTCGCTTCTCCAGCTCTGCGGACAACTTCCGCGCCAGCGGTCCGATGCAACTAAAATCTGCGGTGGAGAGCGAGGTGAGCGAAGCCTGGTCGAAACCGGTGCGCTCCAGGCTTTCCATCACCGTGTTGATGATCTCCTCGGGGCTCCGCTCCCGCACCGGCCGATAAATGGTCCCGGCCTGGCAAAAGCGGCATCCTTCGGTGCACCCGCGGGCGATCTCGATGGAGACCCGGTCGTGCACGATGTCGCCGTGCGGCACCAGGATGTCCGCCGGGAATGGGTACGCGTTGAGGTCCGGGATATAGGTCCGGCGTACCGGGAACGGCGCCACGTCGCTGCCGGCCACGACCTCGAAGCCGGTCTCGGGATCGACCCGGGTTTCATACAGCCCCGGTACGTAGAATCCTTCTATCTGGGCAAGACGGATCAGAATCTCCCGCCGCGGCAACCCGGCCTCGCGCAACTCCACAAATCGGTCGATGATCTGCGGGAAAGCCTCCTCCCCATCTCCGATGAGGATGCCGTCAAAAAACTCCGCCACAGGCTCGGGACTGAACGCGCACGGTCCCCCCGCGATCACCAGCGGGTGGTGTGCCTCCCGCTCTCGTGCGTACAACGGGATGCGCCCCAGGTCCAGCATCATCAGGATGTTGGTGTATTCCAACTCGTACTGCAGCGAGAAGCCCACCACGTCGAATTCGGAAAGGGGCATCTGGGTCTCCAGCGACACCAGCGGCAAGCCGGTGCGCCGCAACTGCGCCTCCATGTCCACCCACGGTGCAAAAACCCGTTCCGCAGCGGTGTCTTTCCGCTGGTTTAGAATGGCATACAGAATGCGCAACCCCAGGTGCGACATCCCGATTTCATACGTGTCCGGGAAGCACAGCGCAACTCGCTTAGGTGCTTCCTGTTTGGACTTGCGGATGACATTCCACTCGTTCCCCACATAGCGCACTGGCTTCTGTACGGAATCGAGGATGTCTTTATATATATGGGCCATGTTTGTCCTCGTAATTGACTCCAAACTGCCACGAAAAATCGCTTGCTCTTCGGTTCAGGACTTACTCTTTACCAGGCTTCGCAGTTTCCCTAAATTCTCAGCATCTTTGCCCGCGCCGCCCGGCGTTTCGATGATCATGGGCACCTCGCGGAACCGGGAATCGTTGACAAAAAAACCGAACGCTTCCAGTCCCAGTTCTCCCTCCCCGATGTGCGTATGGCGATCCACCCGGCTACCTTTCTCTCGTTTCGAGTCGTTCGCGTGAATGATCCCCACTTTTTCCACGCCCACCGCGGCTTGCAGTTGCGCCATGGTCTCCTCGTAGCCTTCCCGCGAGCGCAGCTCGTAACCCGCGGCGAAAAGATGGCACGTGTCCAGGCAGACGCCCACACGTTCCGGGGCGTCGATTTTCGCGAGAATCGCGCCGAGCTGCTCAAACCGGTAGCCCAGTGTGTCGCCCTGCCCCGCAGTGGTCTCCAACAAGATCTTCAGCGCAAAGTCGGGACATTTCTCCAGCGCGAGATTCAAGCTTTCCGCGATGCGTTGGATGCCTGCGTCCTCGCCCCTGCCCACATGACTCCCGGGGTGGACCACCAGATAGGGAATTCCCAGCGCCTCAGCTCGCTCCATCTCGACCACAAAGCTCCGCCGCGACTGGTCCAGCTTCTGGTGATCAAAGCCTCCCAGATTGATGAGGTACGACGCGTGCACGCAGACCACCTCGACACCCGTGCGCTGCTCCTCCGCCTTGAACTTTTCGATGTCCTGCTGCGACAGGGGCGGCACCCGCCACTGCATTTGGTTGCGGGTGAAAATCTGCACCACGTCGCAGGTGGCCTCCACTCCGTTTTGGGGAGCATGAAAGACACCACCGGCAATCGAAACATGCGCGCCGAATTTCATGTCTGTCGGCTCGACTCCCGCGCGGCCTGCGTTTCAGGCCAGGCCGATTTTCGAAAGCAGCTTTTCAAAGAACGGAATGGGATTCTTGAGCGTCCCGTTCACTTTTTGTTTCAAATAGCTGGTGATGGCCATGACGAAAAAGCAGACCAGGAACATGCCCGCGTAAACCCCCAGAAGAAGCGCCCCGCCGCCGGAACCGCCGGACAACAAAGCCTTGGAGCCATCCCAGATTTTAATGAAAAAGAAAATGCACCCTACAAACGCAACCGCCTGGATGAGCCAGCGGAGGTTGAGCTTCATTCCTGGGCCTCCAGCCATCTTTCCGCGTCGATCGCGGCCCGGCACCCCATCCCGGCCGCAGTGATCGCCTGGCGGTAGTAGAAATCCACCACATCTCCCGCGGCGAACACCCCCTCGACGCTGGTCATGGAACGCTCCCGCGTCTTGATGTAGCCCACGTCATCCATCTCGATTTGGCCGCGAAAAATCTCGGTGTTGGGCTTGTGCCCGATGGCGATGAACACCCCGTCCACGGCCATTTGCGTCTTCTCGCCGGTCTTCACGTTGCGCAAGGTCACGC
>CAYQOI010000542.1:0-2774 GCA_964419085.1 uncultured Cytophagia bacterium
ATCTCCAGGAGGCGGTTCAACTCCATCTCGAAGGTGAGGATGTCGCAGAGTTCGGTTTGGTTTCGAATCCGACCATTTTGGTGACTCTGGAGCTAGAAGCTACCTGTGCCTAAGCCAATCCTGGGAGAAACAGACTCTTACCATGCCTATTCACAAATACCTCGATACCGGAACATGCACCTCGATTTATGCCTGCCGAGGAGCTACGTCCACATTTTTATAAGTGACCAATCCGTCCTGAATAAAAGGACTGTCTTAGATAGAGATTTGTGATCAAATGCGCCAAGCCTGGTATTTACCGCCATCCGTAGGGGCTGTCCAAAAAGTCGGCCTTTTGTGTCATTCCTGCGAAGGCAGGAATCTCTAACATGCTGATTTTAATAGACTCCTGCATTCGCAGGAGTGACAAATTGGTGCTCTTTTCCGACTTTTTGGACAGCCCCATACGGGATACAAGATTTGGAAACAGGCGTAGGCGTTTAATTTTATTGCAAAGAAGCCTGTCGTTCTCTATATTGTTTTGTACCGTGGCAATCTGATCCAGAATCCAATGAGTGGGAAACAGCGGCTTTGTACATGGTGGAGCTTTTGGAGTCTGTTGTGGGCGTTTACGATTTATAATAACCCCATTCGCAATGATCGTTCTGACCGCGATTCTCCTTTCTACATCGGGTTGGCTGGAGTCGACTTGCTTTTCCAGCAGGTATTCTAGGAACGGGTTTTGTTGAAGAGATTCAAAAAACTCATGGCCGTGAATCGGTTGATGTGCTTTGATGGTTCAAGCTGATAGGCAAACGCATTCACAACCCCCTTTTTGAGAAATGTCACCAGCGAATGAAAACACCGGCCCGTCCAGCAGCCGGAAGCAAACCCTGAGACGGCTGCGTGCCGAAAAATTCAGCCGCGGCTACCTGCTCCTTCTGCTCGTGCTGGTTTCGGTCCTGTTTTTTAATCTCATCAAAATATTCCTGGTACCGATTCTGCTGGCCGCGGTCTTCACCTCGCTTTTCTATCCGACGTACGAGAGACTGATGAAGGTCTTCCGCAACAACCGAAGTCTCAGCGCAGCCGTGTGCTGCATGCTGCTGCTGCTGGGACTGCTGGTGCCCATCTATATCGTCACAGACCTGGTGTCTCGCGAAGCCATCGACTTATTCAACACCGCGGTGCCAAAAGTCAAAGAGATCATTCAGGAAGGAGACCAGGGACCGCTGGGCAAGCTGAAAACGCACCCGCTGTTTAAGCGTTTCAATCCAGAGACGTTTGACTGGCAAAAGTCGGTGCAAGACATCGCCAAAAACGCCACGAATATCATCGCAAAGGTGATCAACAAGACCTCCCGGGGAACCTTTCAGGTGGTCACGGATCTGTTTATCACCTTCTTTACCATGTTCTACTTCTTTAGGGATGGGGACAAGCTGATACAGCGCATCAAATATCTCAGCCCCCTCGATGATGTTTATGAGGAGGGACTCATCCATCGATTTGTCTCAGTTTCCCGCGCCACCATCAAAGGCACGCTGGTGATCGGCGTGGTGCAAGGGACGCTCGGGGGACTCACACTCTGGATTTGTGGGGTTTCTTCGCCAGTGCTCTGGGGGGTGGTAATGGTCATCCTCTCTATCATCCCGCTTGTGGGCTCCTGGCTGGTGCTCTATCCCGCGGCCCTCATCCAATTGGTCACCGGCCACATCTGGCAGGGGCTCGCAATCGCAATCATCACCTTCGTGATCATCGGCAATATCGACAACGTCCTGCGGCCGCGGTTGGTGGGCCGCGACGCGGGCATGCACGACCTGATGATCTTCTTCTCCACGCTCGGCGGTCTCAGTGTTTTCGGGATCATGGGGTTTATCATCGGTCCTGTCATCGCGGTCTTTTTTCTTACCATCCTGGACATCTACAGCATCGAGTTCAAGTCCACGCTCGATTTGGCCCAGAGCTCCAGCCTGCTGGAAACCGAGGACAGCCATACTCGCTGAATTCCAACCGCGGCCGGGAAGCTATGTCTGCACACCTGGAAACGTCTTTATTGGAGATCTGGTTGGTATTCCTGCTGGTCGTCGCCGGTTGCGGCAGGCAGGGTCCCGAAGGCGCCGGTGGGCGTAAACCGGCCGCGCCGGAACTTCAGATTCTGGGAACGCCGGACGTCATCGCGGTGGTGCTGGCGGACGATTCCAGCTCAGCGGTCAACAAGGCTGGGGCAAGCGCGCCCTCTTCGGTGGCGCTGGGGAGCCAGCCGTACGTGACCATGACCACACGGCTGGCCGTGACCAACGTGGGTGAGACCAAGGCCCGCTTACTGCTGTTCGTGACCACCGACACGTTGAGGGAGTTGAATCAGTTGCGTGCCTTTCTCTGTGGCAGCAACACACGACTGGATGTGAGATACCGCCTCCATTTTCCGCCGCTGGGGGAATCCATGGAGCTGCCGCCCCATGGCAAAGGCGCGCTGGACCTCGATCTTCGGCACACGGTGCGGTTTGTTTCCGGGAAGCGATTCGCCTTACATTATCTGCTTGTTTACCGGGATAGGTCCGGGCAGATCTACGACGCGACCTTTCGCGCAGATTTCCGCTTTCGGGATGTGCGGCATCCGCAAGTGCTGGCTTTCAAGGAGAAAGACATCTTTGACCGGCCATTTTTGGAAAGAAAACTCAGCGTGACCGCGTTGGAAAAGGACATCGCATGCCTTGGTGCTTCCGCGCCGGTGTTCTTCCGCTACAACTGTCGCCGCGCTACCGAGCTCTCTCGCGTGCTGGCGAAGCTCAGGA
>CAYQOI010000543.1:0-2772 GCA_964419085.1 uncultured Cytophagia bacterium
CCTGCTGCGACCAACCCGTTTGAACCAACATGGCGCAGCAGAACAAGAATCCAGCCGGCATCCAGAAGATAGGCTTCATCCTCTCAACTCCTTTCTGTAGTCAGAAATCAGAAAATGCCTCTGCGTTGCCGAGATTACGTCAACCCGTCAGACGCCCGCAGGCTGATAAGCGATGAATTTCCCGATGGGCTGCAGCGCGCCGAGTGTCAAGCCATACACCAGGTGAGTCAGAGCCGCCACCCAGAATGGCATCATGTGCAAAATGTAAGCCTCGCCTACGGCCATGGGCTGGAGCCAGGAAAGGACGAGATAGAAATTGACAATCCAGAGCAGAAGACCGAATCCCCCGCCCAGAAGCAGCTTGGTGCCAGGCGAGCGGTCGGCAAGAAAACGATTGACCGCGACATGGAAAATCGCCCCGGCGACCGCGCCCACCGAAAAATGCACCATCAACACCAGCATCAGAAAAGTCAAGTCCTGGGTTTGAAGCGCATCTTTGCCGATGAACATGGTGCCGAAGACTCGCAGGATCTGCATCGTGTCCTGATGCACCAGGCGAGACCCCACCACATTGAACACGAAGCTAACCGTGGCCCCGAGCAAGCCCAGTAGAATGCCGGCCACGATGTAGTAGGTCAAATAGAATCCCTGCGGAGGCCACGCTTTCGTCGGTCCGGTGGATTTCTGTGCCAGCCTGGCCTCCAGCTCAGCAATGGCTCGGCGGTGGGCCTCGATCTCGTTACGGATGGCCTCAATGCTTTCCTCCTGTGCCATGGTTCCCTCCCTCTGCTAATTTGCGTAGGATGGCAGGTTTGGAATGTGAATCTATTCTATGTAGAAACGGTATAACCGACGTTGAAAGCGTGGGGATGGCGAAAATATATAAAATTCTTGTTGGTTTTACAAGAACAAAATGCTGGAGGCCTAAAAAAAACGCGCACCCAATTCTCAGGGTGTCTGCGGCATCAAAAACCTCAGATGCAGGCCGAAGCCGCGCAACACCAGCAGCAAGCCAAGCAACACCACCATCGTCAGCGCGGTTCTCTCGCCCCACCTGGACAACCTCAGCTCCATCTTTGTGGAGAGAGCGCCCGCGAAAAACAGCGCCGGCACCGTACCCAATCCAAAAGCCACCATAATCAGCAGGCCCGAAGCAGGCGAACCCGAGGCCGCCGCCCGAATCAGCAGCGCGTAGGAAAGGCCGCACGGAAGCAGGCCGTTGAGCAAGCCAAGCGCCAGGGTGCCGGTCAGGGTGCCTTCGCGAATCAACAGCCTGAAGGCCCGCCGGAACATCTCCCCGAGACGTCCTGCCGGAGCGCTGGGGCTCAGGTCGAAAGCGGGCAGAAATCCGAGCCTTGCGCACCCAACCCCGATCATGGCCACCCCGGCCAGCAGCGCGAACCCTCGCTCAAAGCGGAGCAGGGACTGGACCACGCCGCTGGCGGTGGCGAGCAAAAGCCCCAGAAACGCCCACATCAAAACGCGACCGAGATTGTAAAACGCGTGATGCAAGATGTACCGCGCGCCGGAACGTTGCGGTTGTGCCTCCCGCAACTGCACCGAGTAGGCCAGAACGATGGGGCCGCACATGCCCAGGCAGTGCGCGCTCCCCAGCAAGCCCGTCAGGAAGCTCAGCCAGTACACGCCCATCAGAACCTGTCATGCTCCAGAAAAATGCCGATGATGACGCCATAAAGGGTGTGTGCGGCCAGAAGCGTGAGGATGCCGGTGGTGAGAATGAGCTGCAACCGGCCGATGAGGAGCAGAAAAAAGACAGAGATAATGTAGGCTGCCAGAGACCAGAGGATGCCGTACACCGCCGCGGTTTGAAGCTCCGGCTTTTTCACCCTTGCCCCTACAAAACGCCGGCCAAACGCCTGGTAGGCCACCGCTAGACAGGTACCCGTGGTGTAGTGCATGGCATGCCCGAAGAGGTAAAAACGGGTGGCCCCGAAAAACCGTTTGGTGATCTCGCGCGAAAGGTCCACCTTGACAAACCCCAACAACGGCATCGTGTGGATCACGATGGTAAAGATCACGGTGGCAAAAAACCCGATAAAGGCACCGCGCAGTAATTTGCCTGCTTGCGCATTCATGCGTGTCTCTCGGTGAAAATGAAAGGGTTAAAGGTAAAAGCCGGCGGGAGAAAAGTCAACTACTTTTTCAAAACACCCAGTTCCCGTTTCACCCGCTCATTCTCCGGCTCTAACTCCAGGGCCTTCTTGAACGCGGCCACCGCTTTCTTCATCTGCCCCAGCTCTTTGTAGGCCAGGCCCAACTGGTAGTGGGAGGCGGAGTTTTCGGGGGTTTTCAGGGTGATGGTCTTGAATTCGCGCGCGGCCTGGTGCCAATCGCCCTTGCTGAAAAACGCCACCGCCAGATGGTAGCGCGCCATGATGTTTTTCGGCGCCAGCGCCACACAGCGGGAAAGGTTGGTGATGGCTTCGTCCAGCAACCCGAGATGAAAGCAGGCCAGGCCCAGGCGGTAAAGTGCGGCTTTGTACTGGGGATCGATACGCAACAAAGTGCGGAAAAACTGCGCGGAGTCGTTCAGGTCCCCGCGGTAGTAGTAGGCCACGCCTAGATCGTACAACGCGTCTTTGTACTGCGGGTCGAGCTCCAGCACGCTTTTGTACGTCCGGATGGCCCGGTCCAGGTCCCCGAGGTGAAAATAGATGTTGCCCAGCGTTTTCAGCGCGATGCGATGCGACGGCTCTCGTTTGACGATCACGCTCAACTGTTTGGCCGCGGCCTTGAGATTCCCCTCCGCAA
>CAYQOI010000544.1:0-2771 GCA_964419085.1 uncultured Cytophagia bacterium
ACACGGTGGTGTTGCCGGAAAAGTATGACAAACAGCGTGTTTATCCCATCCTGCTAGCACTCCCCCCGGGTCCGCAGACTGGCGAGATGGTGGAGCGTGGGCTCGACGGCTTTTGGAGAGAACAGGCGCAATCTCGTGGTTGGATCGTGGTCAGTCCGGTCGCGCCACACGGAAAGCTGTTCTTTCAGGGTTCGGAAGCGTACCTACCCGAGTTTCTGGACAAGATTGCCCAGGAGTTTCCTCCGGAAGGCGGCAAGTTCTACCTGGCCGGGATCAGCAACGGCGGCATCAGCGCGTTTCGGGTCGCATTGAATTGGCCCGAGCGTTTCCACGCCTTGCTCGCGCTCCCGGGTTTTCCGGCCGACCGAGATTTCCAGCGGCTTGAACGGTTGAAGCAGATTCCGGTCGCCATGTTCGGCGGGGGCGAGGATGTGGGTTGGGTGGTGCAAATGCAACAGGCACAGAGGCGCTTGAAGGAGCTGAACGGGCATGTGACGCTCAAGGTGTTCCCGGGAGAAGGGCACCTGGTTCGGTCGCTGGTGGGCGGGAAGCTGCTGTTCGACCTCCTGGAGAGTTTTCGCCGCGACACGAAAAAGACATCCAATCCTTAAGTCAGAGGTAGAGCTCGGTCCCCAAACCGAGTTTTCCGGCATTCTTGAGGATTTCGCCTGCCGCGGCCAGGTCCTGCACTGCGTTGCCCACGGACTTGAACAAGGTGATCTCATCGCCCTGTTGGCGTCCTGGTTTTTGCCCTGCCGCAATCTCCCCGATTTCCGCGTAGATGTGGTTTTCATCCAGGTGACCCGCGTTCAAGGGAATGAGCAGGTCCCCGGCCTCAGATAGACAGGCCGCTCGTTGGTCTACCACGACTTTTGCCGCCAGCACGGTTTCTCCCGGAATCTCTCGCACGTCAGGCTGGTACGACCCGATGGCGTTGATATGTACGCCTGCCGGCACGTCCGCGTGCGAGAACAAGGGCTCTGTCGCGCTGGTCGCCGTGCAGATAATATCTGCCTCTCTGAGTACCTCGAAGCCGCGCACCGGAGAAACAGGGATGCCCAGCGACTCGCTCATTTCCTGGGCAAACGTCGCGGTGTTTTCCGGCGTTCGGCCGAAGACGTACGCCCGCCTGATGTTCCGCACCGCGCACACGGCCTGGAGCTGCGAGCGGGCCTGGATGCCGGTGCCGAAGATCGCAACCGTTTCGGCGTCGCCGCGGGCCAGCAGGCGCGTGGCGAGACCCGAGGCCGCGCCGGTGCGCAGCGCCGTCAGATATTCCCCGTCCATGATGGCCAGGGGACGACCGGTGGTGGCGTCGAACACCAGCACGAGGGCATGGATCAGCGGGAGTCCCTTTTGGGCGTTCCCGTGGAACAGGGCGGCGACCTTGAGCCCGAACTGCTGCTGGTCGGGGAGGTGGGCCGGCATCACCAGCGCCACGCCG
This sequence comes from uncultured Cytophagia bacterium, assembly GCA_964419085.1. Lineage (GTDB taxonomy): Bacteria > Zhuqueibacterota > Zhuqueibacteria > Oceanimicrobiales > Oceanimicrobiaceae > CAYQOI01. Next base: position 1,445 of record CAYQOI010000544.1, read on the forward strand.
TCGTTTTCCGGCATCGAGAGGTGCGTTCGCAGCGGGACCACCGCGCGGCGCGCCGAGAGTTGGATGAACGCGCTTTTCATCGCGTCGATGGCCTGCTCCATGGAAAGAGCGCGTGCAACCTGCTCGCGAGAGAGAAAAAGGACGGGCGAAGACGACTCGTTTTTCCGTTTTGCCGTCACTTGGGTGTCATCTCCATTTTCTCGGAACGCTACCTGCCATCAGCGAAGGAAGAACCCGTGTTTCAACGGGTCATTTGGATCCAGAAAGAATTCATGTCGCCCGGTGATGAAGGCCCGGCCGGCGATTTCTGGAATCACCGCCGGGTAGGGACCGAACTGCGTCGTCTCCACCACCCGTCCGGTAAAGCGGCTCCCGATGATGCTTTCGATGGTAAGGGGCTCGCCCGCCTGGATTTCTCCCCTGGCGTGATGAATCGCCAGACGGCCGCTGACCCCGGTTCCGGTGGGGGAGCGGTCCACCTCGCCTTCAGCGAAGATACACACGTTGCGGCTGTGGGCATCGGTGCTTTCCGCCGGCCCGATGAAGATGGTGCCGTAGAGAAAGCTCAAGTCGGGTTCGAAGGGGTGGGGGACGGGCCGTGCTTGTGCCACTGCTCGCTTGATCCGCATGCCGAGGTCCAGCAAGTCGGCGAGATGTTTTGCGGAACAATTGAGTCCCACGGAGTCCGCCTGCACGTAGGCGTAGAACGCGCCTCCGAACGCCAGGTCGTATTTGACGGTCCCCAGGCCGGCGACTTCCACCTCCTCATCGAGACCGAGGACGAAGGACGGCACGTTGCGGAACGCGATGCGCGGGACCTGGCCTTGCGCCACGTGGATTGTGGCGCTCACCAGTCCCGCCGGCGTGTCGATTTTGACCTGCGTCTCCCCCGCAGTGGTTTTGATCAGGCCGGTTTCCAGCGCCACCCGGGTTACAGCGATGATGCCGTGTCCGCACATGGTGCTGAAGCCTTCATTGTGCAGGAAGAGCACGCCGAAATCCGCGGCGGGGGAGACCGGGGGAGTGAGGATGCATCCGTACATGTCCGCGTGTCCGCGGGGTTCCCACATGAGTGCGGTGCGCAAGTGGTCGTAGGTCGCTTTGGCATGACGTCGCCGGGCCAGGATAGTTTCCCCCGGCAATTCAGGAAATCCGTCTACGATGACCCGCAGTGGCTCGCCTTCGGCGTGCGCGTCGATAGTGGTGATGCGTTGCCAGTGGGCGGGCGCCTGCCAGGAGCGCATTTGCGCGAGCTGTTCAGAGAATTGTTTTGCCATGATAGAGATGGGGTGGAGTTGATGATTTTCCGCTTAGCCGGAATGATTCA
>CAYQOI010000545.1:0-2768 GCA_964419085.1 uncultured Cytophagia bacterium
ATCCTTGGTGCCGTGGCTGGAAAAGAGCTCGACGTTTTCCCGCACCACCTGAAAGCGCAGCGAATCGGTCTGGCGAAACCCCTGGCACTCGGGCTGACTGTTGGGGTCCACCACACAGATGGTGTTGCCTGTTCCCCTGGCAAAATGCTCGCCGTCATCCCGTTGAAAATCGAACCATTTCTGCGCCACCGGTCTGCAGCGCTGCTGCAAGTCCAACACCACCGGACCGGAGGGCACCCCGTCGCTCACGTTGCCGGCGGCATCGATGCTCTGAATCTGGTACTGAAAGGTCTTCAAATCCTGATCCGCAGAGAGACGGTCGGTGTAGGTTACGCTGTGCCTCGCCTGAAAAGGTAGCTGGACGCCCACCGGCTGGACGAAGACCACGTACATCAGTTTGGCGATTCCCCGGTTGCGCGCGCCTGAACCGAAATTACCACCCAGCGCGACCTGTCCGGGCTGAAAAACCTGCCTGCTTTTGTACAAGGCCAATCGTTTCAACGATTCATTGGACGTCGCTACACGCTGCCTGGGCACCTGGCGGAAGTTTCGCTTCAGCCAGGTGGGAAAGCTCTCCATCCGCGCGTCGACGGCCACGAAAATCTCCGCTGGCACTTCCAACCGAAACGACAAAAAGTCGTCGGTCTCATTCCACAAATCGCGCAGCGCGGTCTTGATGAGGGTCGAGCCTTTCACTGCGTCCGGCAACTTCACGATGGTGTTGTCGCTGTCCAGATAAAGCTGCTCCCCTGCCCTCGCTTTGACGGGAAAATAGTTGCGGGGAGAAAGCTGCGAGACCGGGAAAAACGGGAGGGTGTCCACCGCGGCGAACTGGGTCGCGGCGCCGACCTCTTTGCGCAGAATGACGTAACGTTCCACAAAACTCACGCCATCCTCGAGTTTGGGCCAGCGCAACTGCACCGCGCCGTCGGCGCTCACCGTAAACTGCTGGATGGCCGCATCCGGAGGCGGGGAGTTGTCTTGCACCGAAAACACGGTGTCCGAGCGCACGCCCACCAACGCGCCCTTAAACCGAACCTTGGCGTTCACGTAGTAGCCGTAACGCACGCCTTCCTGGAGCTGCTCCACGGTCTTGCAGACCAGACCGGGCATGGGTTCCGCCTCGATCAGGTGCGGCGTGGCTCCACGTTTGCCCGACTGCGGAAAGAAGAACAACGTCTGTTCCAGCGGCCTGCAATCGCTCCAGCACAACGTGTTGGCTTCCCCGCGGGTAAAGGGCGGCTCCGGCTCCATCTTTGGAATAACCGCCACCGAGATGCGTCGACTGCGGTCGACCACCTGTCCCTTTTGTGTCAATCTTGCCCGCACCTTGAAGACGTACGAGCCGCAATCTTCAATTGTCGGCGTCAGCGTCAAGGTGTCCTCCAGAACGCAAGTTCCCCTGCAATCTATCTCCTTTGAGTCCCAATCGGACACAAACGGCGGAATCTCGTCTGCCAGCACTAATTCGAACAGCCCGTTTCCCGTGGCCTCCGAAGAGACAACCAGCCTGAGCGATTCCCCGGGTTTCAGGCGCGAGTTTGTGTTCCCATAAATCACCAGCCGCGTTATGGGACTCTCCTCCTGAGCAAAAAGGGTAACGGGAAGCAGAACCAAAACCGCAGCGCACAACGTTTCCAAGCTCTTCAGTCTGTCCATGGCTGTAACCTCGGCGAACTTGACGAAAAAAGTTCGCTTCCCCCCTGATTGAACTGCAAGTCTTTGGCGAGAAGCAGAGCGATGGTGTGAGACTTAGATGGCAAGCAATCCCTTGCGTGTTGAACTACAAACACCGTGCCCAGGGTAAGACGAAACTCCCCCCGGCGGCCGCAAGAGTCAACCTCCGATGCCTACCAAAATCACCCTGAATATATCATTATTGCTTCTCTTTGTCAAGCCTTTTTGTCAATTTATTGCGGGATTTCGTCATTTTTTTATGTTAAGGAAGTTTAACAAGTGGGCATGCCTCCCGAAGGGTCACGGGACGCTCTACTGGTTTGGAAGCAAAAAACGGGCCTTAAGAAAAGATGAGCCAAATATTAAATTATTTTAATTTTACGATATGAGATTACGTGCGGACCTGGCTCCTCACTTCATGGCCCAGTGCAGCCCGAAAAGGGTGAAACCGCAAAATTGGTCAGGCAGGTAGGGTGTTAGAGGACATTTTCTTGCGAATAACACACAAAATCGCGCGCGCATCGGATGGCAGCGAGAATGTGCAAAATCTACGGCCCCCACACAAGGCAAAGAGCAGGACTTTGTGGGGAGGCCCGGCTTAGCAAAAGTTGCACAATCCTGCGCACAGCATGCACAGCCGCGGCTACCGCGCGGACTCCGACGCGATCTGGCAAAGTTGCGCGACCTGACTGTCGGTTCCCATGACAATGAGCACGTCGCCGGCCTGGAGTACGCTGTCCGGGGGCGGATTCACCTGAATCGGCTGGCCTTCCCGGTGGTAGGCGATCACCATCGCACCGGTGCGGCCGCGGATCTCCAGGTCTCGAATAGAGCGGCCCACCAGTGCACTGCCCTGCTCGATGTCGATCTCTTCCAACCGCAGCGCCAGCTCCGGGTCGCTCATGATCACGTCCAGAAAATTCACCACCTGCGGTCGCAACAGCATGGAGGCCATCCGCCGGCCGCCGATCTCGGCTGAGGAAATGACCTTGCTCGCACCCGCGCGAAACAGCTTGGCCACCGACTTCTCGTCGGAGGCGCGGGCCACGATCATCAGGTCGGGGTTGAAGCCGCGCGCGGTGAGGGTGACG
>CAYQOI010000546.1:0-2758 GCA_964419085.1 uncultured Cytophagia bacterium
CAGCACGAACGTGGGTTTCACCCGGGCGCTCAACCAGGGCCTGGCGCGCAGCCGAGGAGAATACATTCTCGTGCTCAATCCGGACACGGTCTTGCAGCCGGGCTGTTTGACGGTTCTGCTGGGGGTGCTGGCAGAACGAGAGCGCGTGGGCGTGGTTGCTCCGCAGCTTCTCAATCCTGACGGGACGGTGCAGCCTTCCTGCCGGCGGTTTCCCAGATACAGAGATGTCTTGTTTGAGGCCAGCGGACTGAGCCGAGCTTTTCCGGGGAGCCGGGTGTTCAACGGATGGAAAATGGGAGACTTCGATCACACGACCGGCCGCGGTGTGGACCAACCACAGGGCGCGTGCCTCTTGTTTCACCGTTCGGTTCTCACCAAAGTGGGATTGTGGGACGAGGGCTTTCCCATGTTTTTCAGCGATGTGGACTGGTGTCGTCGGGTTAAGCACCAAGGCTACGAGATTTGGTTCGAACCGACCGCCAGGGTAGTGCATTTGCAGGGGAGGAGCATTTTCCAGCACCGGCCGCGCATGATCTGGTCCTCCCACTGCTCGTTTTACCGCTACTTCAAGAAATATGACGGAATCTCGCCGGCCAACGTTCTTGTGGGCGCGGTGCTCTTTTTCTCGGCGATTGTGCGGGTGGCGTGGCACGCCCTGTTCGGGCGCCGGGGAAACAGAACCCGGGGGAGGCAACCTGTTTTGGCGGCTGAGAGTACAGGAACGCCTACGCGGTGAGCGTGAGAAAAACTCGAGCCGGGGGCTGAACCGAAAACTTTTTGTGGAATCGGGAGGGATTCATGGGAGAAGAGACACAGGTGGCAACACGCGTTCGGGATGATGTGGCCATCATCGACATCAAAGGGGAAGTCACCAGCTTTGCCGAACAGGTTCTGGAGGACGCCTACGCCCAGCTCACCGACGCGGGCTTCACGTGCATCGGCTTCAATTTCTCCGACGTCTCGTACATAAACAGCGCCGGCATGGCGATTCTCATCGGGATTCTGACCAAGAGCCGCAAACGCAACCAGACGCTGCTGGCCTGGGGGCTGACCGAACACTTCCAGAAGATTTTCGGAATGGTGGGGATTACCAAGTACATGCCGCACCTGGAAAACGAAGACGCGGCCCTTTCTTATGTCAAACAGCAGTGAATGCTCCTCATCTCGACTACCTTTCACCGATTTCTTTGTCAAAAAACGCCGACATTTCCACGCCGCGGGAATCGTTGCGGAGATATCATTGTTGCATGAAAATGACCTGAACCAACCCGGGGGATGAATTTGACCAAAGCGTGGAAAATGCTTCTTCTGCTCTGCCTGGCGGAGCTGATGGGCATGACCGTCTGGTACAGCGCGTCTGCGGTGACGCCGGCCTTGAAAGCGGAATGGGGCCTCACCGATAGCCAGATGGCGACGCTGGTGATGAGCGTGCAATTGGGGTTCGTCGCAGGCACGCTCTTTCTGGCCGCCACCAACCTGGCGGACGTGGTGAAGACGCGCAAGGTGCTGGCCACCTCCGCGCTGCTGGCCGCCGCAGTGAATGCCGCGTTCGTTCCCCTGGGCCGCAACATGGTCGCGGGAACGACGCTGCGTTTCCTTACCGGCTTCTTCCTGGCCGGGATTTACCCGCCCGGCATGAAGATGATCGCAGGGTGGTTCAAAGCGGCCCGCGGCCTGGCCATCGGTGCGCTGGTGGGCGCGCTGACGGTGGGAACCGCGCTTCCGCATCTGGTGGGCGCGCTCCTGCGTGCCCGCTGGCAGCTTGCGATCTACACGAGCTCTGTGCTGGCTCTTCTGGCCGCCCTCCTGATCGTCCTTTTTGTGACCGAAGGGCCGTATGAAGTGCAGGCTTCCAGATTCAATTTCAAATACGTTTTCACCGTCTGGCAAGACCGGCCCACCCGATTGGCGTATTTCGGTTACTTCGGTCATATGTGGGAACTCTACGCCATGTGGACCTGGATTCCGGCTTTTTTTCTGAGTTTCTTAGACCGGCAGGCAGACGCGCCGCCCTACTCCGCCGGGGTCGCGGCGTTTCTGGTCATTGCGGCCGGAGGCGTGGGCTGTGTGGTTTACGGCCTCTGGGCCGACAGAATCGGGCGCAGCATTTCCACCATCACCGCGATGAGTGTGAGCGGACTGTGCTGCTTTCTGGTGGGCTTTCTGCAGCACCTCTCGCCCACCTGGATGCTCGCCATCTGTCTGCTCTGGGGGGTCACGGTAGTGGCGGATTCCGCGCAATTCTCTGCCGCCGCGTCTGAGCTCAGCTCGCCGGAGTACCTCGGCACGGTCTTGACCTTGCAGACCAGCATCGGTTTTTTGATCACGATGTTCTCCATCCGGCTGGTGCCGCTGCTCAAGGGCCTCGGCGGCTGGGGATTGGCCTTCAGCATCCTGGGACTCGGTCCGATTCTCGGCATCCTTTCCATGGCATCGCTCTACCGGCTTCCGGAAGCGGTAAAAATGGCCAACGGCAATCGTTAGCCTCCGGTGGCGGCATTCTCTCCTTGCTTTTCTTGCCTCATTTTCTATATTTGCAGTGGCTGAAACGGGTTGCAAGCACAATTGAAAACCATGAAACTGCTGCTTTTTGACATCGATTTGACTCTGATCACCACCGCGGGCGCGGGTCGCGCGGCCATGACCCGGGCATTCCAGAGACTGTTCGGCGCCTCGGAAGGGCTGGACGGCGTGAGCTTCGCAGGACGAACGGACGTGGCCATTTTCAAGGATGCGCTGCGCACGCTGGAGCTGCCGT
>CAYQOI010000547.1:0-2753 GCA_964419085.1 uncultured Cytophagia bacterium
GCCACACCACCGAGCAAGCCTCCACCCCCCACCGGAACCACCACCATGTCCGCGTCCGGCAAGTCCTCCAGGATCTCGAGTCCCGCGGTTCCGGCACCCGCAAGCACCACCGGGTCGTCAAAAGGGTGCACGAAGGTCGCGCCGCGGGCCTCCTTTTCTTCGTTGAGCTTGTCGAACAGCGTGGGGCGATCCGGGTGTAGGATCACCTCCGCGCCGTACCCCTGCACCGCGTCGATTTTCGAGCGCGGGGCATCCGTGGGCATGACCACGGCACAGGGCGCGTGCACCTGTTGCGCGGCCCAAGCCACCGCCTGTGCGTGGTTCCCGGCCGAAACCGTGATCAGCCCTCTTTCCCGTTCAACGCTGTTGAGCGACAGCACCTTGTTGAGCGCGCCGCGCGGCTTAAACGAGCCAGTTTTCTGAAAGCATTCGCATTTGAGGTAGAGGTGGACGCCCACGCGTTCGCCGAGAAGGCGGCTGGAAAACAGCGGCGTCCTGAACACCTTGCCCCGAATCCGTTCCGCAGCCTGCCGAATTTCTTTGAGCTGGATCATAAAAGGTCACCTTCTACTTAGATTGGAATCCACGGAATTGGCCGCCCGCGCGTCCCGGGCACCCGGCTCACCGGCAGGATCGCCTCCCCTTTTGGGTGAGACTTCGTCCGAGAACGCGAACAGAGATCGTAATGAACCTAAAGGTAACGAAATCCTCGACGAATCTCAACCAAAAAACCTGGACGGAGTGTGGAGGGAGTGTTCCGGTTCAGGAGACCCGTCTCGATTCCGCGTGCGGCACGTGGACTTAGCCCTGCGGCAAAGATTCCTTGAACCGAGACATAAGATTGTATATATTCTGGACGGGGTGAGGCCGTACCCTGGCCGGATTGCAAAAACGGATTAACCCATGCCACGCGAGAAGCAGTTGGGCCGATCCAAACGCATCGCAATTAAACTTGCCGGTGACCGGGGGATGGAGGGTTTGAAGATAACAGATCTTCAACTCTGTTAGGGATGACAAAAACTTTGGAGTCACTATGTATATAAGTTACTTTCACCTAAGAAACTGGAAGAACTTTAAAGAGGCGGAGGCACCGCTGCAAACCCGTGTGTTTTTAATCGGCCCAAACGCCTCTGGCAAATCCAATCTATTAGATGTATTCCGCTTTCTCCGGGACATCGCGAATGACGGATTGGAAAAAGCGGTGAATGACATTCGCGGTGGCATCTCCGCACTCAGGTGTTTGGCGGCGACGAGATATAGCAACATCGATATTGAGGTGACGCTCGCGGAGGAGGAGAAGAGTCGATGGCGCTACCGGTTGTCTATCAACCAGGATCATCGGCAACGTCCGGTGATAAAGGAGGAGGCAGTCTACAAGGACGATGAACCGGCAATCCCTCCTCGTCCAAATCACGAAGATGAAAAGGACACGCTACGACTGACCCAGACAGCGTTGGAACAAGTGTCAGAAAACCGGGACTTTCGGGAGGTCGTAGATTTCTTTAGATCCATCTCCTACCAGCACCTGCTGCCCCAGGTGGTCCGCGACCCACGCGGTTTCTCGCCCATACCAGTGCAAAATGATCCATTTGGACGGGATTTTCTACTGCGTCTATGGAGGACGACATCAAGAACGCGTGATTCCCGCCTAAGAAAAATCACCGCTGCCCTGCGCAGCGCGGTACCACAGCTCTCTGACTTAGAAGTAAGCATGGACGATTCCGGCACTCCCCACTTAATCGGCGGTTACTCTCATTGGCGTCCCCATAACGCCAAGCAGAACGAAAGTCAGTTCTCCGACGGCACGCTTCGGCTGCTGGGTTTGTTGTGGACCGTTTACGAAGGCTCAGGCCCCCTTTTGCTGGAGGAGCCGGAAATATCATTGCACCCGGAAATCGTGCGTCGCCTACCTACCATCTTCTACCGTATCAATCGCAGTCGTAGGGAGCAGCGCCAACTGATCATATCGACACATTCGGAAGAAATGCTCAGCGACAAAGGCATCGCACCCGAAGAAGTGCTACGTCTAGAGCCGGGCCCCAGCGGTACGCGAATTTGCCCGCCTGATGAAGCCGACCGTCAAGCCATGGCGAAAGGATTGACCGCTGCTGACGTATTGATGCCTAAAGCCGCCCCCGAGAACATTGGACAGCTTGCATTCGAGTTTTAGTATGGTTGTTGATGCACTGGTTGAAGGAGTAACAGATGAAGCCGTTGCCAGAAAACTAATAGCAATCTGCGGCCACCGATTCGGCGTTGCATATGGCAAGCGTGGGCATGATTACTTACGCCAAAAGGCGGCAGGATTCAACGAGCGGGCCAGATACGGCAACCCAATCCTTATGCTGGTTGATTTCATGGATACAGGCTTTGCGTGTCCACCCGAGGTGCCTTCAAGATGGTTGCCGCATCGTCATGACAAAATGCTCATACGAGCAGCAGTGCCAGAATTGGAAAGCTGGCTATTAGCGGATTCTCAAAACCTGGCCCGGTTTCTGGGAATTGCTCAGACCTTGATTCCAAAGAATCCAGAAGCCGTATCCGACCCAAAACAAACGTTGGTCAGCCTTGCTCGCCGTTCGCGCTCTCGCGCCTTGCGTGATGCCATCGTGCCCCCTCAGAACATCTCAGCGGTTGTTGGACCCGGTTACAGCGCTGCCATTGAGGAATTTGTTGAAAAGTACTGGAGCGTCCATGCCGCGGTCAAAAGATCACCCAGCCTTCAAAGTTGCGTGAAACGACTGCGAGATCTA
>CAYQOI010000548.1:0-2742 GCA_964419085.1 uncultured Cytophagia bacterium
TTTCACCACCATTCCAGCGGGCACATGTACTTTTCGCTCAAAGACGAAAACGCGCAGGTTTCATGTGTGATGTGGCGCTCCCGCAACCACGGCCTGATCTTTACGCCGGAGGACGGGATGAAAGTGATCGTCAAGGCGCGGGTCGCGGTGTATGAAAAGCGCGGGGTTTACCAGCTCGATGTGCTGGAACTGCAACCGGCCGGCGTCGGTGAGCTTCAGCTCGCATTTGAACAACTCAAAAAGCGGCTGTTTCAGGAAGGCCTGTTTGACGCGGAGCTGAAGAAACCGCTGCCTCCGTATCCGGCCCGTATCGGCATCGTGACCTCGCCCACCGGGGCCGCGATTCAGGACCTGATTTCGGTGCTACGGCGGCGCTTCCCTCCTGTGGAAATTGTGCTCAACCCGGTGCGCGTGCAAGGTGAGGGCGCCGCTGCCGAGATCGCGCAGGCCATCGATGAATTCAACGATTGGGGCCAGGTGGATGTGATCATCGTGGGGCGCGGCGGCGGGTCGCTGGAAGACCTCTGGGCCTTCAACGAAGAGGAGGTGGCGCGTGCGGTCTTTCGTTCCACGATTCCGGTGGTGTCGGCCGTGGGCCACGAGGTGGACTTCACCATCTGTGACTTCGTTGCGGACCTGCGCGCACCCACGCCTTCGGCGGCAGCGGAGCTTGTGGTCCCCAGCAAAGAGCAGGTCGCGGGACACATCCAGCAGATGTTCGACAACATGACTGCAAAGCTCAGGGAGCAGCTTTTCGCCCGGCGGGAGCGGCTGGAGTCGATCAAATCGAGTTACGGATTCCGCCAGCCCGCAGATTTCGTTCTGCAGCAATCCCAACGCCTGGATGAAATCAGCCGCGGCCTGGCCCAGTCCATGGCGCACAAGCTGGAAATCCGGCAGGAAATTCTCACCGGCCTGGGCAAACGGTTGGCCTTGCTGGAACACCGCAACGTGCTGAAGCGGGGGTACAGCCTGTGCTTCCGGCGGCCGGACGGCCAGCTCATCACACGCAGCGCGCAGTTGCAGAAACGGGATGAGCTGGAGCTGCAGTTCTTCGACGGCAACGCGCTCACAACGGTAGACGAAGTCATTTCCAAGAAAGCCTAGTAAACACGGGACAACATTATGTCCAAACGCACGTTCGAATCGGCGATGAAACGACTCGAAGAGATCGTCTCGGCGTTGGAACAGGGTAACCTGACCCTGGAGCAATCGCTGAAAATGTACGAGGAAGGCGTGGAACTCACCAAGTTTTGCAGTTCCAAGCTGGAGGAAGCAGAAAGCAAGATCAAGCTGCTGTCCAAGAATCGCGACGCCTTCGAGGTCAAATCCACAGATCTGTGAACCGCAAGCCCGCGACAGATATGGTGCTGGGAATCACAGCCAATCTCGAGAAACGAGAGGTCAAAGAAGTTGTTCCCCGAACCCTGGCCTGGCTGAAGCAAAGGGGGGCTCGCTTTCGCGTCGAGGAGAGTTTGGCCGAGCATCTCAAGCTCCCGGCCGAAGGCTACCCGCGAGTGGCCCGCGGCGCTTTGGGGAAGGACTGCGACCTGGTGCTCTCGTTTGGCGGGGACGGCACCATTCTTTCCACTGCGCGGGCGGTCGGGTCGTCGCAGGTACCGATTCTGGGGATCAAAATGGGGGGCATGGGGTTCCTTGCGGAGCTGGCCCCGGAGGAATTGCACGCGGGCCTGGACGATATTCTCCAGGGCCGTTTTCACACTGTCGATCGCATGGTGCTGGAGGCTCGATTAGACCAGGACGGACAGTCTCTCGCGCTCCACGCGCTGAACGATTTTGTGCTGGAAAAGGGAACCGTGTCCCGTGTGATTCGCATCAAGACCTACATCGACGATGAATTCCTGAACACCTACATCGGTGATGGCTTGATCATCTCCACGCCCACAGGCTCTACCGCGTATTCGCTCGCCGCGGGCGGGCCCATTTTGCTACCGACCATGCAAGCCATCATCATCAGCCCCATCAGTCCCCATTCGTTGGCCGCGCGACCGGTGGTCATACCCGGCGACAAGCAGGTGAAGGCGGTCGTGGAGGCCGCGCAGAAAAACGTGCTTCTCAGCGCCGACGGTCAGGTGGAGAAAGAGCTGCGGCCGCTGCAAGTCGTGACCTTTCGCCGCGCCGACTACAGCATCAAACTGGTGTCGTACACCGGCCGGAGTTTTTACGATGTGCTGCGCGCAAAGCTCAACTGGGGAGAGGACATCCGTGAAAAGTGAGAAAAAGCAAAAGGCGCCCGGCACCACCCCGCTGATGCAGCAGTACCTGGCTATCAAGGCCAGGCATCAGGACGCTATTCTGTTCTTTCGCATGGGTGACTTCTACGAGATGTTTTACGATGATGCCCGTATCGCGTCGGAAGTGCTGGGGCTGACGCTCACCTCCCGCGCACACGGCAAGTCCGCAGATGTCCCGCTCGCAGGCTTCCCCCACCACAGCCTCGACGTGTATCTCGGGAAGATGATCAAGGCCGGCTACAGGGTGGCCATTTGCGAGCAGTTGGAAGATCCCAAACTGGCCAAAACCGTGGTCAAGCGCGACGTCACCGAAGTGGTGAGTCCGGGTACCGTGCTCACCGACGACCTGCTTGAACACAACCGCAACAATTTCCTCTGCGGCCTCTATCTCAAAGGCGAAACGTGTGGCCTGGCGCTCATAGACGTCTCCACGGGCGAGTTTTCGGTGCAGGAAGTGCCGGTGGAGCGATTCGTCGAGGAGGTGGAC
>CAYQOI010000549.1:0-2737 GCA_964419085.1 uncultured Cytophagia bacterium
GGGTACAAGAAGCTGGACAAACGACCGGATGAAATTCTGACAGAGATCATTTTTCCCGTGCCGAAGCCGGGAACCGGAATTCACTTCGAGAAGGTGTCGAAACGCAAAACCCTGGACATCGCGTCGGTCAACAGCGCGATCCGGATTCGCGTGAACAAGGAAGTTATCGAGGACGTCGCTTTGAGCCTGGGTGGTGTGGCGCCGTTTCCGCTGTTCCTTTCCGCCACCTGTGATTACCTGGAAGGCAACCCCATCGACCGGGAGACCGTGTTGCACGCCATCGAGGTGGCACAGAGCGAGATCGCGCCCATCAGCGACATTCGCGGGTCTGCAGAGTACAAGCGCTTGCTGGCGCGGCAGTTGCTCATCGCACATTTTACCAAAATTTTCCCTGAACGCTTAACGGTGAGGGAGTTTTATGAAACACCTTGACGCCGTTTCTCACACACGGGGCGAGTCCCAGTACGTAGACGACCTGCCCCAGCCCAAAGGCCTGCTGTTTGCCGCGGTCTTTTCTTCGCCGGTCGCACACGGCCGAATCGTGAAGCTCGATGCGTCGGGCGCCCGCCAAAGTCCGGGTGTGGTGGGCGTGTTCACCGCACAAGACATTCCGGGCGAGAACCAGATCGGACCCATCATTCAAGACGAAACGCTGCTGGCGGAAGACGAGGTCCAGTACGTAGGCGAGCCGGTGGTGTTGGTGGTCGCGGAAACCCCGGAGCAGGCGCAGAACGCGGTGCGCCGCATTCAGATGGAGGTGGAAGAACTGCCCATCATCACCGACCCGCGGGTGGCCTTCGCCCGCGGGCAGATCATCGGCGCGACCCGCACCTTTGTTTTGGGTGACGTGGACGCGGCCTGGCAGCAGTGCGACGTGGTGGTGGAAGGCCGCTGCGACATCGGTGGGCAGGAGCATGTGTATTTGGAAACCCAGCGGGCGCGAGCCCTCCCTCTGGAAGGCGGCGCCCTGCGCATCCACGCATCCACCCAGAGTCCGTACGCGGTGCAGAGGACCGCGGCGCGTATTCTGGGTGTGCCACATCACAAAATCGAAGTGGACGTGAAGCGCCTGGGCGGCGGATTCGGCGGCAAAGAGGACCAGGCCACACCCTGGGCCTGTCTGGCGGCGCTGGCCGCCTGGCATCTCGACCGGCCCGTGGAGCTGGTGCTGCATCGCTTCGACGACATCAAGATGACCGGCAAGCGCCATCCGTACTCGGCGGATTTCAAAATCGGGGCTACCCGGGACGGCAAGATTCTGGCCTACGACGTCAAGCACTACCAGAACGCGGGTGCGGCCGCGGATCTTTCCACTGCGGTATTGGAGCGTACGTTGTTCCACAGCACCAATGCCTATTTCATTCCCAACGTGCGCATTTTCGGCGCCAGTTGCCGCACCAATCTGCCGCCCAACACCGCGTTTCGCGGCTTTGGTGGACCCCAGGGCATGTTCGTGGTGGAGAGCGCCATCGCCAGGCTCGCCGAAGAGCTAGGTCTTCCACGGGAGGAACTGCAACGCAAGAATCTGCTGCAGGAAAATGACGAATTTCCCTACGGACAAAAAGCGCAGAATTGCCGGGCGCAGCGCACCTGGGAAGAAGCCGCGCAGACCTTCAAACTGGCGTCTATCAAGAAGCGCATCTCGGCTTACAACCAGAAGCACTTCGAAACCAAGAAGGGGTACGCGGTGATGCCGGTCTGTTTCGGCATTTCGTTTACCGCGACCTTTTTGAACCAGGCCGGCGCACTGGTGCACGTCTACACCGACGGCAGCGTCAGCGTGTCCACCGGCGGCGTGGAAATGGGCCAGGGGCTGATGACCAATCTGGCGAAGATCGCGGCCCGGGCGCTTGGCGTCCAGCCGGAGCGGGTGAAAATCGAAAGCACCAACACCACGCGGGTGGCCAACATGTCCGCGAGCGCGGCCAGCGCCACCACCGATTTGAACGGACACGCGACCATGTTCGCTTGCCGCCAGATTCTCAACCGGCTCAGGAATGTGGCCGCCGAAGAGTTGCATCTGGAGGACCCGCAGAAGATCAGCGTTGAGGATGAGCGCGTGCTGTATGAAGGCAGCGACACCGGCTGGGATTGGCCGAAGCTGGTGCAAAGTGCCTATCTGGCGCGCGTCGACCTGTCCGCGCATGGGTTCTACGCCACGCCCGGGATCGGTTTCGACCGCGAGAAAGAGAAGGGCCACCCGTTCGCCTACCACGTGTTTGGCACGGCGATCGTGGAGGTGACCGTGGACTGTCTGCGCGGGACCTACGACATCGATGCCGCTCGCATCGTTCACGATCTGGGACGGCCCATCAACGAGCTGGTGGATCGGGGGCAGATCGAGGGCGGCCTGGCCCAGGGCCTGGGGTGGATGACCCTGGAGGAATTGAAGTTCAACGAGCGAGGAGAGTATCTTTCCAACTCTCTGGCGGCCTACAAGCTACCGGACGTCTACTTCATGCCGGATGTGCTGGAAGTGAAGCTGCTGGAGAACGCGGACAATCCCCGAGGACCGTACGGCGCGAAAGCCGTGGGCGAACCCCCGCTGATGTACGGCATCGGCGTGTTTTTTGCGCTGCGCGACGCGATGCGTGCCTTTCGACCGCAGGCCGAGTTTTCGTTCGATGCACCCCTGACGCCGGAAAAGGTCTTGTTGCAGTTGCACACGGGCGAGCTTGCGGGAGCGGGTGCTACGGAGACGAGTTTTTTGGGTGAAGAGTTTGAGCGCGGATGACGC
>CAYQOI010000550.1:0-2728 GCA_964419085.1 uncultured Cytophagia bacterium
GGGTTTTATTGCCCCGCGGAGAATTCAGATCTTCATCAAAAGGCAAATGCTGAAAATTTCTTATAAAAGATACAGCACTGCACCAAAAACAGGAATCCGTGTTTTATCCGTGAAAATCAGTGGCCAAAAACTTGTGCTAAAAACATAATGTTGAAGGTCTTGTTGCAGTTGCACGCGGGCGAGCTTGCGGCAGCGGGGGCTACGGAGAAGAGTTTTGTTGGTGAAGAGTTTGAGCGCGGATGACGCGTTGCAAGCCTTTGGTTTAGCCACGGATTCACACGGATGAACACGGATTTCTTCACAATTCTACGGAGGGTTCTACCGCCTCAAGGAAAATTCAGATTTTCATCAAAGGGCAAATGTTGAAAAATTCTTGTAAAAGATACAGCACTGCACAAAAAACAAGAATCCGTGTTCAATCCGTGAAAATCAGTGGCCAAAAAACTGTGCTAGAAGACGCAATTTCCAGGTTTGAAGTGCAGATAATATGAGTCTAGAATTCGAAGACATTACGGAGGCCATTATCGGCTCGGCTTTTGAAGTCTACAATATTCTTGGGTACGGTTTTTTAGAGAAAGTCTACCAACGGGCGTTACAGGTTGAATTGTTACGGCGTGGACATTCAGCAGCAATGGAACATCCAATAAAGGTGAGGTTCAAAGGGGTTATTGTAGGAGAATACGAGGCTGACTTACTTGTGGATGAAAAGGTACTCGTAGAGCTTAAGGTCGCTAACAGATATAATCCAAAGGATGAGGCACAATTACTCAATGAATTGAAAGCAACAGAAATCAAGGTAGGATTGCTTATCAATTTCGGCAAAGAGAAGGTCGAATTCAAACGGCTTGTTTATTGAGAAACAACTCAGCGTTTCATCAGTGTCAACGCGTGTTTGATATCTCCACTGCCAGGCTCGTCGTGGATTTAAGCATTTGTACTTCTATAAAATCGAAAAGGGCATCCATCAGGCAGGCGGACTCCGGGCAGAAAATGAGCCACGAAGAAGCTCGATCTCGATTGAAGAAATGGCTCGGATAAGCTGGACCGAACAGGCCATTGAAGATTTGAGGGCGATTTGTGAGTTTATCGCACGTGACGCTCCACGCTATGCCCAGGTTTTCGCAGACCGCGCATTCGAAACCGTAGACAGACTTCGAGACTTTCCCAAATTTGGCCGGATTGTCCCGGGAACTGAAATCGAAACACTACGAGAAGTTATTTTGGGAAACTACCGCATCGTTCGTTTACAGACTTACGACCGACGAAGTGGAAATCTTGACCGTTTTTCACGGCTCCAAACTCTTGGATTTTACCAAGTTTTAATTGCCGCATGAGCCTACTCATCCACAACGTCACCATTTTCACCAACGATGATCGTAACGCCATTCTGACGGGGCAGGCCGTCGCGATTGAAGGGAGCCAAATCACGAAAGTGGGCCCGGAAGCGGAGCTCAAGAAAACCTGCGCCGACTTCCAGCAGCTCGATGGGGGAGGTCGACTCCTGCTGCCCGGATTTGTGAACGCACACATGCATTTTTACGGGACGTTCGCCCGCGGGCTGGCCCTGGAAAAAACGCCGCGGAACTTTTACGAGATTCTCTCCTTTCTGTGGTGGCAGTTGGACAAAGCGCTGGATTTGAAGTCGGTGTACTACAGCGCACTGGTGCAGACCATCTCCGCGGTGAAACATGGCGTGACGGCCATCGTGGACCATCATGCCAGCCCCAACGCGGTGGAAGGCAGCCTGGACCAAATCGAGGAGGCGATGAGTCTCCTGGGCGTGCGCGGGGTCCTGTGCTACGAGATGTCCGACCGGGACGGCCGCGAAATCTGCCAGAAGGGATTGGAGGAAAACGCGCGCTACATCCAAAAGTGTCGCACCGCCAGGAAATTGAACCCCGACCACCTCTACGACGCGATGGTGGGGCTGCACGCGTCCTTCACCCTGGACAACGGCTCGCTGCGCCGCGCTGCGGAGCTGAGCTGGGCTACAGACCGCGGTTGTCACATCCATCTCCTGGAGGATGGCGTGGACCGCCTGCTGACTCAGGAGAAATACGGCACCGGTGTGGTCAAACGGTTGGCGGAGCAAGGCATCCTGGGTGAGAAGACCATTGCAGCGCACGCCATCCATCTTCAAAACGCCGAATTCGATCTGCTGGCCTCTACGGATACCATCGTAGTGCACAACCCGCAGTCCAACATGAACAACGCGGTGGGACGCGCAGACATCTTCAAACTGCTGGACAAAAAGCTGCTGGTCGGGCTGGGCACCGACGGCATGACCGCCAGCATTCTGCCGGATATCCGGACCGCACACTTGCTGCACAAACACGACTTACGCAATTCCAACGTGGGTTGGGCCGAGATTCAGAAGATGGCGATGAAGAACAATCCGCGCATTTTCCAGCGCTTGACCGGCATGAAAATCGGTCAGGTCACGCCGGGTTACCTGGCAGACCTGATCCTGGTGGACTATTTCCCGCCCACGCCCATGACCGAGGACAACTTTTGGGGACATCTCCTATTCGGCATCGCAGACGCGGCGGTGGACACGACCATCATCAACGGGCGTATCGTCATGCAGAACAAACAGATTCCCGGTCTGGATGAGGAAGGCATCGCGGCCCATGCGCGCGAGTGCGCGGAGGGCGTGTGGAAGCGATTTGCTGTGTCGTAAGACTCATCTGAAGCAACAGTCTTTGCTTGTTACTCGGTTCCTTTGCTC
>CAYQOI010000551.1:0-2726 GCA_964419085.1 uncultured Cytophagia bacterium
CCGTTGAACCAGACGCGATCATCTGAAACGCCATGGTCGGCCAACATGCGCAGCACCTTGTCGATGAGCGCTCCCCCCGCCTTGAGATCGATCTTGATGGACTTGCCGCGCTCCAGGAACCGGCGCAGAATCGACTCAAACGTCAGCCAGCGCTCTTTCGGCTCCAGCGGCCGTTGCTTGAACGAGTCGTGGCGCAGAATCAGGTCGTAGCCCACGGGATCCCACATGACGTCACACTCGCCCCAGGTGATCTCCGAATCCAGAAACTGTTGCAGGTTTTTCTCGTCGTTGATGCCGTGCCACACGAAGCGAACGTGTCGGGGCAAGCGCTGCTTCTGAATGAGCTCGGTCAGGTCGTAAGTGTTGCCCTCCACCGAACGAGAAGGGAGAAGCTGACGCTTGGACTCGAAGATCGTGTCCGCATGCAAGAGCAGAATCTCATGGTCAGGATCGAGCCGCGACACCGCGTTCAAATTCTCCGGCTCGTTGTCCACGAACGCGAAGACGCGAAAACCGCGCGACTGAAAATGTTGAATCCCGCTGACCTTGGCCTCTTTAACCCCATGCTCCCAGCCATCCGGGTTCATATAAAGCAGATCCTCGGAAAAACGGACACAGTACTCGGTACCCAGTTCGTTGAGCGAACGCAGCGTGTCTCGACGCAAGGCCTGCGGCCGTCCGGTGTCCAACCCCACATACGTTTTCGGCTGCAGTTGAAACCAGCGGATCACTTCCAAAACGCCGGCGAACGGCCGGTGCGACTGCAGGATGAGGCGAGAAGACCAGCGATTCTTTTCGTACCAGTTGAGAATCGTCCCTCTACGTTTCGGTGGAATACCCAAATTTTCCAGCAAGCGCTCCAGTTGGTTTTCGTGCACCGAGACGTCCGCGAGTTGCAACTGGTCGAACAGATGCGTCCGATGGACTTTGTCGTATTTCTTGAGGGTAAAAAAGATCATGTAGCGCATATCCAGGATCGTGCCGTCGATATCGAACACGATCATGAGGCGATCGTCTGGATAGCGCTTCCGCATCCTCTCGTAATGAGAGGCCAGCTCAGACATCCAGCTCTTTTTCATGACTTGCGGCGATGTGCGATGTCCGGAGAAAAAGTCTTGTGCCAGGAATTCCGCGCGGACGAACCAAGCACGACCCGTTGCGG
Organism: uncultured Cytophagia bacterium; assembly: GCA_964419085.1. GTDB lineage: Bacteria > Zhuqueibacterota > Zhuqueibacteria > Oceanimicrobiales > Oceanimicrobiaceae > CAYQOI01. The sequence goes on from CAYQOI010000551.1 coordinate 1,163, forward strand.
CCGGCTCATCCGCGGGGAGAGCAAAACGTCACTTTGTCGCTTCAACCATGAAATCCGTCATTCTCCTGACAAACTCGGTGGGTTCGGTAAGATTGCCCTCGATCAGCAACGCACCCTCATAGATCTGCAGGATGCTGTTCCTGAGCAAGGAATCGCTTTCATTGGCAAGAAGGCGCTTGCCCAGGTTCCTGATCAATGGATGGGACAGGTTTATTTCGAGGATTTTTTTCGAACCGCTGAAGTTGCGGTCCATCATTTTCATCATTTTTTCCATCTGCTTGTCCAGCCCCTCTTTGCCAACCACCAGCGTGGCCGGGGAGTCCACCAGGCGTTTCGATGCGATGACGTCCTCCACTTTGTCGCCTAAGGTCTTTTTGAACACCTCGATGAGCGGTTTGGCCAGGTTGTCGCTCAGCGCCTCTTCACCCGCCTCGCCGCTTTCCTTGAGGTCGAGATCTGCCTGGTCGATGGATTTGATGGGCTTTTTGTCGTACTCGTGCAGCCCGGGCACGATAAAAACGTCGAGCGGATCGGTCAGCAACAACACTTCGATGTCGTTCTTCTTAAAATATTCCAAATTCGGATTACGTTCGATCACCTCGCGATGTTCCCCGGAAAGGTAGTAAATCTCTTTCTGGTCCTTTTTCATCCGCTTCACGTATTCTTTGAGAGAAAGCAGCTCGCCCTTTTCGGTCTTGGAGGTCTCGAAACGCAGCAATTCGACAATCTTGTCCTTGTTGGCCGGGTCGCTGTTGATGCCGGTCTTGAACAGTTGACCGAAATTCCGGTAAAATTTCTCATACCTGCCCCGGTCGTTCTTGGCCCAATCCGCCAGGAGGCCGAGAATCTTGCCGGTCAGCACGTTTCGAATCTTCGCCATCACCGGGCTCGATTGGGTGACCTCGCGCGAGACATTCAACGGCAGATCCTCGGTGTCCACCACCCCTCGCACAAAGCGCAAGTACTCCGGCAACAGCTCTTTGCAATCGTCCTGGATGAAGATCTTGTTGGAATAAAGATGCAGAGATTTCTCCAGATGTTCTTTCAACAGAAAAGGCGGCGCGGTTTCCGGAATGAAGATCAGCGCCTTGAAGTTGACCGCCCCTTCGATGGTGAGCTGCAAATGACCCAGCGGCGGGTTGAAGTCGTTGGAAATGAATTTGTAAAACTCATTCAGCTCCTCTTCACTCACCTGGTCTTTGGGTTTGTGCCACAACGCGGTGACCACGTTGACCTTCTCACCATTCACCAGAATGGGGAAGTCCACGAAATTCGAGTACTTTTGGATGACATTCTTAACGCGGGCGGGGTCGCTGAAGTCTTTGTGCTCCGCCTTGAGCTTAAAGGAGATGCGGGTGCCGCGCGCCTTTCGCTCGCTCTCCTCGATGGTAAACGTCCCCTGGCCATCGGACCGCCAGCGGTAGGCCGTGGAGCCTTTATCCGCGTGCCGGGTTTCCACGGTCACCTCATCGGTGACCATAAAGACCGAGTAGAATCCCACCCCGAACTGTCCGATAAAACGATCGGCTTCCAGCTGCTGCTTGCCGTTTTTGATCTCCTTGAG
>CAYQOI010000552.1:0-157 GCA_964419085.1 uncultured Cytophagia bacterium
CGTAGTCTAATCCCTCCCGAAGGTTTAGAACCTTCGGAAGGTTGGCATCGAGAATCGCCCGCAGCGATTGCCCCTCGATGTACTCCATGGCGATGAACAATTGCCCGTCCGCCTCATCGATTTCATAAATCGTGGCAATGTTGGGGTGGTTCAAGGA
>CAYQOI010000552.1:167-797 GCA_964419085.1 uncultured Cytophagia bacterium
TTTTTTGCCTTCCTCATCCTGGCTCAGGTGCGGCGATAGAAACTTCAGGGCGACGAAGCGGTCGAGCCTGGTGTCCTGGGCTTTGTAGACAACTCCCATACCGCCGCCACCCAGTTTCTCCAAAATTCGGTAGTGTGAAATCTGTTTACCCGTCATTTGGTGTGCCTCCGGCTTTGCCGGACCAAGCTATCACATCTTTTCACTAAGGAAGGCCTGCGGGCGCTGCAGAGTTCGTACGTTCTTTTACTCATGAAGGCCGCCTGACTCAAAATAAGTGAAAATAGTCTACAGGGCAAGGAAAACTGTTAACTCATCCATCGAAAAGGTACCAAAGCTTGTGAACCAACGCGAGTACACAAGGATGCTGTGGACGTTGCCGCCCTCGAAAGCACCGGGAATTATGAAAACAATTGGCCACCATCCGGCTCACCGGACTCGGTCGGGGTACCCGGTGGCGTCTCCCGTTTGGGGGCCTCGGGGCTGTCTAAAACCCCCATTAACTTAGTCCGAAGGCGTCCCGTCCGAGGATATCCGAGAAAGGAATCCGTTCAAGCGTGCTCGGCGAGACGCCCTCGCGCTAGTGTTTTTGGACAGCCCCACTAAACCGGATTTCTACCCCTTCGATCTCAG
>CAYQOI010000552.1:807-2721 GCA_964419085.1 uncultured Cytophagia bacterium
CAATTGGCCACCATCCGGCTCACCGGACTCGGTCGGGGGTACCCACCCGGTGGCCTCTCCCGTTTGGGGGCCTCGGGGTCCTTTTTTCCCAAAACTCTGAGAGAAGACCGCTGTTTTTTTTGTCTATAAAAAATGGAAGCAGAAACACTCAATTTGTGAATTATCCGTACATCGAGTTGGGGCCTCACGGGGGCGCGTTTCTCAATTTCTGCGACCTCGACGGACACTTTTACGCCCACCACAAGATTACCTCTTCCGGCCCCGTTCTGGCCGCCCACGGACATCTCGTTTATAAAGTGGTGCAACCCGAGGCGGACGAAGCCGGGAACCTACCCAATCCCGTACTACACGAATATCGTTTCAGATTCCCCTGAGTCTCTGCGGCTCCAACCCGTCCCCTCCGCCGCTTCGTGCAAAGCGAGCCAGAATCACATACGCCACCGGAGTCACCAGCAGCACCAGAAGCGTGGAGCTCAGCATGCCGCCGATGGTGGCCACCGAAAGCGCGTACCAGATGCTCTTCTCGGCCCGGCTGAAGAGCACCAGCGGCAACAGACCCAGGATGGTGGTCGCGGAGGTCATGAGGATGGGGCGCACTCGGTCGCGAGTTCCTCGAATCACGGCGGCCTGAAGCGGCAGGCCCGCCCGCCGCTGGTCGTTGATGTGGTGCACCAGAATGATGCTGTTGTTCACCACGATGCCCGCCAGCAGAATCACGCCGATGTAGGCGGAGCGGTCGAAGTTCAAGTCCAGAAAGAAAAAGATGAGGAAGACGCCGATGAGCGCCAGCGGTACGGTGAGGATGACCACAAAGGGCTGGCTCCACGATTCAAACAGCGCGGCGGTCACCATGTAGACCAGCAGCACCGCCAGGGCAAACACCAGGTAGATCTGGCTCTTTTGCTCTTCGGTGAGAAAAAAGAACCGGGCGCGCTGCAGTTTGTAGCCCGGAGGCAGGTGGGTGTTCTCGATGATGCTTTTCACCAGCCGGTCGCCGTACTTCCACGGTCCGCGGTACTCGAAGCTGATGCCGCGCAGGTACTGCTGGTCCTGGCGCACGATTTCGGCGAGCACCTTTCTCTCGCCGATGGTGGCCACCTGGTCCAGTCGCACCTGTTCGTGGGTCGGCGTTTCGATGACCAGGCTTTGCATGTCCGCCATCTGGAAGTCGCGGTGCCCGGCCATTTTTATGCGGTAGTCGATTTCTTTGCCCGCCAGCTTGATGCGGTGCCAATCCAAGCTCTCGCGCAGATAGCTCTCCAGCGTGTGGAGCAAGTCGCTGCTGGATAAACGGAAGCGCTGCAATTTACGGCGGTCGACGCGCAGCGCGATTTCGAACAGATCGTCTCTGGCGCGCCACCGGTAAGAGCTGTTGGTGTCCACGTCGCGCACCCGTGGATTGCGCTGCAACTTTCTACCGATCTCCCGGGCCAGCCGCTTCACTTCGCCGTAGCTGTACCCCAGAAGTTCCAGGCGATACTGTGGCGCAGCCCCGCCTCCGCTGTAGAAGCCCGGCCCGAATCCGTACACGCCCACCTCCGGGCCTGCAGTCTCCACCGCCCTGGCGGTCAATTGCTCTTTGAGAATCAGTGGAAACGCGGAGTAACGTTCCGCTTCGGGAAACGTGATTTCCAGACGTGCGAAGTCGGCCGACACGGTGGTGAACACCCGGGCGACCCCGGGATTCCCCACCACCGCGGCCTCGAATTGCCTGGCGATGGCATCGGTTCGCTCGATCTCCGAGCCCGTGGGCATGTTGACGAAGACCACCAAATAGGTGTCTTCGCCCCAGGCCCAGATCCGTCCCTTGGTCACGTATTTATCAAATAGGTGAGCGCTGCCGGCAAAAAGGAGCAGCACCGCCGCGGTAGTCAAAAGCTTGTGCCGCAGGGTGAAGCCGAGCAGCCGGGCAAA
>CAYQOI010000553.1:0-2718 GCA_964419085.1 uncultured Cytophagia bacterium
GTCCACCCGGGTTCCTGGATCGCGCTGGCGCGCCAATCGCTGGAGCTGGGAAAGACCTCGGTGTCCAACTCGATGTCAAGCTGCGCGGCGTACTCCTCAGGCTGTTCTCTGAGCAAAGCGAGAACGATCGCCTGGCTCCCGGTGTTGGAGAGCTGGAACTCCCGGACCATCTCAAAACCGGCTTTGAGGATCTTCGTCCGCCCGTCGCTCAAAGACAGATCGAGGTCGTCGAGCGTGTAGAAGGCATCTTCGTAGTTGGCCGCGTCCGTCTGCTTGAAGCGTTGGTCGTACGCGTTTCGTTTTGTCTCCGCCGCGACGGCCAGGCTATCCTCCCGGATGGCGAATTCGGAGAGCCTCTGCATCATCTCCGCTTCCGCGTCGGTTATCTGCTCGTCGGAAAGCTGCAGCGCGCGAACCCGCTCCACCGCCTTCTTGTACGCGGCGGCGGAATTCAGCGCCAAATCCGTAGCCAGAGAAACCAGATTGCTCAGCTCTGCCCCAAGGTCGAACGCGGCGTCATCATCTTTTTCCACCAGGCTCACGTATTCATCCAGCCGCTGCGCGTAAAAGTCCAGGGCTGCATCAGCGAGTCCAGCCAGTTTTTCCGGTACCAATTTCGCCAGAAACGCGACCCGAGTGCGGGACGAATCGACCCACCGGTTTTCCAGGTTCAGCGCCGCGCTTTCGCTCAGGTTGTTGGCATGTGCCTGTAACACTTTCTCCACCGTAGGAAAGATGGCTTTCTTCAAGAGTTGCTGTTGGTAGACCAGTTGCTCGAGCTTGGACATCCCCGCTGGGACCTGTGCGCTGAGCAGATCGTCCAGGGTACGGTGTCCTGTTTCGGCCATCTTAAATAGATCTTCGGAAATTTTCTCCTCACATTTAGCGATCCAGTGTTCCGGACGCATCTCTGTCGAATCGGAAGCCGAAAGCCGGGCCAGAGCGCCGGTGCGACTTGTGTCGGCGGGCGCAGTACTGTCGGGCTGGGCAAACCTCCGCAGGACTTCCACGCCCTTTTTGTACGCATCCACCGCCTCCTGGTAAAGTCCGGCCGTGGTTTCGCTGATCTCCTTACGGGCGACGATCCGGGCATTTTCGTCGGTCGTGGCGATCTCCTGGTTGGCCCAGGCGTCGGCAAACTCCTCGTAACTGTTTCCGATGCGGTAGGTAGCCTCGTACAGTCTGGGCGTTCCGAACGCGGCAACTTTTGTGTAGTTGTTCACCAACTGCAACAGCAAGTCCTTCTTTTGCTTCTTTTTTTCCGACAACGCCGGCTCCGGCAGGGTGAAGCGAATGGCCTTGTATTCGGCAAAGGTCAGCTCCGTAAGCTGGAAAAGAGCCTCCGCGGTGAAATAGTCGTCAAATTCCCGGCCGGAGGTGTGGAGCGATTCGCTGCTGGCCAGCGCCTTTTCGTACTCCGCTCGGGCCTCGGCCAGACGGTTCTGGCTGCGAAAGTACTCTCCCCTCAGGTAGTGCGCTTCGACCACTCGGGGAGAGTCGGGAAATTTTTCCGCGAACCGGGCGTAGATGGCGTTGGCGCTTTCGAGGTCTTGCAGCTTCAAGTAGTATTTGGCGTTGTCAAACAGAAGGTCATCAGCCTCGTCCGCGTTGGGAAAACGGTCGGCGAACGCGTTGTTCACCGCGATCGCCTGTCGCCAGTTCTCCGCCTCGACGTAGGAAACGCTCGCGTTGTAGAGCGCAGTTACCGCTTGCGACGAGTCCGGTGTGGAATCGGCGAGCTCCCGGTAGGTGACGGCCGCGTCTTCAAAGTCACCGATCTCGTGGTAATCGAACGCGAGGTTGTTAAGCGCTGACAGGCGGTATTCCGATTGCGGATGTTGGGCGAGCAGTTGCTGGTACACTGCAATAGCCTGGGTGTAATCCGGCAGCTTGTCGTACTCCTGCGCGGCGTTGAAAAGCGCCAGGTCCGCGAACTCGGCATCCGGCGTGGTGGCCACCATCCGCTGAAATTCCCGTGCCGCCCTCAGGTGGTCCAGGGAGTCTGCAAAAGCCTTGGCTTGCAAGAAAATCGCTTGCGCAAGCCGCTCATTTGCTCGTTCGGCATATTCCGAACTTTGGCCGCGCAGCCGGTCCGCGACGATTTCCGCACTCTTGTAGTCGCCTTTGCCAAAGTAGCTCTCCATGGTGATAAAGCGGGCGTACAAGGCCTGATCGCTCTGCGGAAAATGCTTGGTGAGCGTTTTGAAGTACCGCAGGGCATGTTTGAAATCGTGCCGTTGGTAGTAGAGCGCGCCGGCTTTGGACAGCATCGCGGGTGTTTCCTCGTCCTGTGGAAAGAGTTTGATGAAGTTGTCCAGAGCCAAGGCCAGGCGTTGCTCCTCAGGGGAAAGCTCGCCCGCAGACGCAGTGCTGTCGTGTGCCGCGGCAAAGGTGGAATCCCCGGCAGCGGCGGAGTCCTGCGCGGCCTGCTGCGCGAGCAGTTCATCCGCGATGGCCACGGCATTTTCCGCCGCTTTCTTTTGAAACCGCGACCCCAGGTAGCGGTTGCTGACGGTGAGGTACTCGTCAAAGGCCTGCGTCTTCTCGCCAAGCCGTGTATCCAGGGTGAGGGCCAGGTTCCAGTGAATGCGCGGCGCGGCGCTGTCGGCCGGGAACACCGCCAGATAATGACGGCTGTCCTCCACCGCCTGCCGGTAGAGCCGCGTGTCCTCAGACGTCTCTGCCCGGCGGAGCAAATCGTTGATATTCTCGCGCATC
>CAYQOI010000554.1:0-2706 GCA_964419085.1 uncultured Cytophagia bacterium
ATCCTGCGCGGAGGCAGCGAGGCGTTGCAGAGCAACCGGGCCATCGCGGAGGCGTTGCTGGTAGGCGGCCGAAAACGGGGCCTGCCGGAACACGCGATTCAACTGGTGCAAACAACCGACCGCGAGGCCGTTCGCATTCTCGTGCAAATGGAGGGCAAGGTGGACCTGATCATCCCGCGTGGCGGCGAAGCGTTGATTCGAGCCGTCACCGACATGGCTCGTGTGCCGGTGCTCAAGCATTATAAAGGCGTTTGCCACACCTACGTGGATGAAAGCGCGGATTTCGGAAAAGCTCTGGCAATCTGTGAAAACGCAAAGTGCCAGCGACCTGGTGTTTGCAACGCGATGGAAACACTTCTCGTGCACCAAAAAGTTGCGCCGTCTTTTCTTCCCGCGGTGGCCCGGCGCCTTGGAGCCCGGGAGGTCGAGCTGCGCGGGGATGACGCTGCGCAGGCTATCGTCCCCGGTATTCGGCCGGCCACTGAGGACGATTGGTACACCGAGTACCTGGACCTGGTTTTGGCAGTCAGGGTTGTAGCGGATGTGCAGGCCGCCATTGACCACATCAACACCTACGGTTCTCACCATTCCGACGCCATCGTCGCGGAGGCTGAGGAAGCCCAGAGCCTCTTTGCCCAACAGGTGGACTCCGCCACGGTCTATGTCAACGCGTCGACGCGTTTCACCGATGGCGGCGAGTTCGGCATGGGGGCGGAGATGGGAATCAGCACGGATAAACTTCACGCACGCGGCCCGGTCGGTGTCGAGGAGTTGACAACCTATAAATATGTCATCCTCGGGAATGGTCAAATCAGAGAATAGCTTAGCTGATGAAGATTTCATGAAAAAGGAGGAGAAGGAAATGGTTTTCTTACTTCAACATTTGCTGCGAGACGCCGCCAAACGTTATCCGGACAAAGATGCGGTGCTCTACAACGACGAAAAGATGACCTATCGAGAGCTCGACGAACTTAGCGACAAATTGGCCACGATGCTGCGGGAAAACGGGGTGGAAAGAGGAGATCGGGTAGGCATCTACATAAACAAATCCATCCCGTCGATCATCAGCATTCATGGCATTCTGAAAGCCGGTGCGGTGTATGTGCCGCTGGATCCCAACGCGCCGGTGTCCCGCCTGGCCTACATCATCGAAAACTGCGGCATCCGGTGTCTGCTCACCTCGACACGCAAAGCGCAGAAGTTAAAAGAGATGTTTCCGGAAGAAAATCCACTGGAGGTGGTGATCCTCACCGATGCTCACGGTGCCGCGCCGCAAGGGATTCCGGCAAAAATGATTGAGTGGTCCGAAGTATGCGGGTGCCAGGCACAGCCGGTGAACAATCCCAGCATCGAGACGGATTTGGCTTATATCCTTTACACTTCCGGGTCCACGGGCATCCCGAAAGGAGTGATGATCTCGCATCTGAATTCGTTGACCTTTGTGAATTGGGCCCATGACACGTTCAACGTGAACCCGCGCGACCGGCTTTCAAACCACGCGCCGTTGCATTTCGATCTCTCTATTTTCGATATCTTTGTGGCATTCAAGGCCGCCGCGACCTTGGTTTTGGTGCCTGAGGGTGCCTCCACCTTTCCCATCCGGCTGGCGGATTGGATCGAAGAAAACAGGATCTCCATCTGGTACTCAGTGCCCTCGATTCTGTCTCTCATGGTGCTCCACGGAAAGTTGGAGCGGCACGCTTTTGCTAATCTCAGAACCGTTTTGTTTGCAGGCGAGGTCTTCCCGGTCAAATATCTGCGTACGCTGATGGAATTGATTCCCAAGGCGGAATATTACAATCTTTACGGCCCTACGGAAACCAACGTCATCACTTACTACAAGGTCCCAAAGCTGTCGCCGGAGCGTACCAAGCCCATCCCCATCGGCAAGACCTGCGCAAATATGGAAGTCTTTGCTTTGACCGAGGATGGGAAAAGGGTAACCTCACCCGGCGAGGAGGGAGAACTGTTTGCCCGTGGCTCTTGTGTTGCCCAGGGGTATTGGGGCGACCCGGAAAAGACCAACAGATTGTTCGTTCCCAACCACACGCAGCCCAACTTTCAGGAAAAAATGTACAGGACCGGCGACCTGGTGACTCTGGACGAGGAGGGCAACTACATCTATCTGGGTCGACGTGACCATATGGTCAAAAGCCGCGGGTACCGCATCGAGTTAGGCGAAGTCGAAGCGATCCTCTACAGCCATCCTGAAGTGAAGGAAGCGGCGGTGGTGGCGGTTCCAGACGAACTCATCGGGAATCGCCTCAAGGCCTTTGTGGTGCTCAACAAGTCAAACGGCCTGACCGCGAAAGATCTGGAAGGTTTCTGTGCAAAGAAAGTCCCCCATTACATGGTGCCGGAGAAGATCGAGTTGTTCGATACGCTGCCTAAAACGTCCACGGGCAAGATCGATCGACCGACGCTGGCCAAACAAGCGTAGCGTGAAAGCGCGCACGCGGTGGGGAGTTACGGGAATGAATCGAGCGAGGTGAAAAATGCTCACTGACAAGACACTAGCGGTAGTGGGGGTAGGAAAACTGGGTGAGGCGCTGATCCTGGGTCTGCTCAAACGAGGGGGGCTGCCCCGAGAAAACATCGCCGGGAGCGTGGGACACGATGTGTCGCTGGCCCGGGTGAAGAAGCGTCTGGAGATCGAGGCTTCTTTGGACAACCAGGCAGTGGTCAAGGGGAAGAATATCGTGCTGG
>CAYQOI010000555.1:0-2704 GCA_964419085.1 uncultured Cytophagia bacterium
CACCGCGACCCGCTCAGCACAAATGGTCAGACTGTAGGAGCTGTTCTCGATGTTGCAGCCGGTGTATATTTTGCCAGAGGCGGTTTCCAGCGCGGCTCCCACCGGGAACTCGGAATACGGAGCGAAAGCCTGCTGTTGGGCTGCTTTTGCTGCTCGGGCGAGTTTGGAAAGCGGGTCGTTTTTCATGGAAATACGCACGTTTGAAAAGGTAAAAAAAATCCGAGAACAATTTCCCGGATTTTTTCGAAATGAATTTGAATTCAGGTGCAGCGTGTCACGTCGCGATGCTCTCTTTCGATTTCAGAATGGGAGATCGTCTTCTTCCGAGGTTGCTTCCGGCTCAGGCGCATCGTTGATCACGGGGGGAGGAGCGGGAGCCGTGCCCACCTCACCCTTGGAGTCGAGCATGGTCATGTTGTCCGCGATGATTTCAGTGGTGTAGCGCGTAACGCCGTCTTTTTCCCACGAACGCGTCTGCAGCCGACCCTCGATGTAGACCTTGCTTCCTTTTTTCAAATACTCGCCCGCGATTTCGGCAAGCCTCCTCCAGATGACCACGCGATGCCACTCTGTCCGTTCCTGCTTGTTGCCGTCGTTGTCTTTCCAGACCTCGTTGGTCGCAAGGCTTAAGGTCGTCACCGCCGCCCCGTTGGGGGTGTACCGCAATTCCGGATCCTGGCCGAGATTTCCAACCAGAATCACCTTGTTTACCGAACCCCTTCCAGTCGCCATAACACCCTCCTTAAACACGTTTTGACCACGGTTTCAAACTGTTGAGCTATCGTAACAAAAAAAAATTTCTTTGTCAAGTATTTTTTGGTCCGCTAATCCGCCGCGGGAGGCCGAATGACCAACTCAGGCAAGGAGGGCAAACTCAAGTCGCCCTCACGCGTTCGGCTGCGAACATGCACGAAGTAGGTCGCCGACTTCGACAGGTCGCGCAGAAGGACCTGAGTGGAATCTTTGCCCACTCGAACCGGCTCGGGAAGTTTGGCGATTTCCGCAAAGATCAGACTCCTTTGTGAAACGTAAACGTTGTAGCCCGCAAAAGCAGCGCGGTCGTGGTGTGGACTCGGTTTCCACCGGATCACGACACCCTCGCCGGTTCGCTCAAACCGCACCTGCTGCGGAGGGGCGAGTTCGGTGACGTCCAGCACGCGCGGTGCGGTACCGGCACACGCCGCCAGGAATAGCAAGAGGGCTACATGTCGCCTGAATTTCACAGCAATGGACCTTTCGTTCGCCCATGCGCCGTGCTCTGCTTTCGGATGCCGGTCAGCGGGGGAGGAGCGCGATGATCCGCAGGGGGCCGCCGCTGCCGCCCCTGATCTTCATGGGCAATGCGATCACGGTAAAATCATCTTCCGGCAATTGGTCGAGACGGGCGACGTTTTCGAAAGCCGGAATGTTGTGACTGTACAAAATCACATGGCTCTCGAAGCGCTGCGATTGGCCGTAGTCGATGCTGGGGGTGTCCAGCCCGATGGCCTTGATTTTCCGGTTTTCCACCAGCCAGGTGGCCGCATCGGGGTGCAGACCCGGGAAGTGCAGCTTGGGAACCGCGTCGGGGCCGCGTTCATCGGTGCCCATGTACTTGACCCGGTCCGGCCAGTACCTGCCGAAACCCGTGCGCAGCAGCACGATTTTGTCGTCCAGCCGCTCGCCGTGCTTCTGTTCCCACTCGGTGAAATCTGCCACCTGCACCCGGTAGTCGCGGTCCGCCTGGCATTTTTCCGACACATCCACCACAACACCTTCGCCCATGAGGCGCTCCAGAGGAATGGCGTCCACGGTGTCGCCGTTCTCTGCGAAGTGGTAGGGCGCGTCGATGTGGGTGCCGCCGTGCTCCGCGGTACAAAAATTGTTCGCGGCGTAGAAATAGCCGGCGTCGGTTTTCCCTGCGTGCACAACCTCCAGTTGAAAGGCTTTGGCAGTGGGCCAGAAGACGGTGTTCTCATCGTAAGCGTAACTCAGGTCCACGACTCGCCCGGAAAGGAGGTCGGGTTCGGGTGAGGAACAGCCGAGTTGCAGCGCCAGGAGACTGAGTGCGGTCAGCGAGAAAAATCTTGTTCGCATGATTTCCCTCCTGCTTTTTTTGAAAAAATAGACTGAATTGGGCTGTCGGGCGCCTCCAGGCCGGATTTATTTGTTCAAGCCGGTGGAGCCGAATCCCCCTTCCCCCCGGCTGGTTTCGGAAAGGACGTCGGTCTCTTGAAACCGCGCGTAAAAAACCGGCGCGGCCACCAGTTGTGCGATCTTCTGTCCTTCTTCCACCCGGTACGGCGCCTGGCTCAGGTTGACCAAGATGACGCGGATCTCCCCGCGGTAGCCGTAGTCGATGGTGCCCGGCGTGTTCAGAACCGTGAGCCCGCTCTTGAGCGCCAGGCCGCTTTTGGGTCGAACCTGTAATTCGACGCCCCTGGGCACTTCCGCGGCCAGGCCGGTACCCACGGCTCTGCGCTCCATGGGCTGCAGCGTCACGCTCTCCGCGGCAAACAGGTCCGCACCGGAATCGCCCAGGTGGGCGTACTCAGGCATGCGGGCCCGGTCATGCAGTCGCTTGATTCTGACGGTACAATTGCAGTGGTTGTCTGCCATTTTCCCTCCGTTCTTAGGGCAGCTCCTGAATGATTCTTCTGACATTTCCGGTCATGAGTGTCCGGTTGAGTTTTGAAAATGAGCGTTTGCTGATGACACCCCTCTT
>CAYQOI010000556.1:0-2687 GCA_964419085.1 uncultured Cytophagia bacterium
GTCTTGAATAGCGGGGGCCTGTACACCGCCCCGGTGGTTGAGCGTAGTCGAAACCAAACGTTTTGAAAGGAGGGCCACCAATGAACCGTTTTTCTCTCCCCACCGTCTCGGCAGCGCTTTGCTTGCTGCTCACCAGCGCCTCCTCGGGCACAGCGCAAGAGGCGCGTTTTGACCCGGCACTGCTCGCCACGCTGAACAAAGAAGTCCGGGAAAGCTACGCCCATCTCGACGAACTCTACGAACACCTGCACCGCAACCCTGAGTTGTCCTTCCACGAAACAGAGACGTCCGCCCGCGTGGCCGCTGAGCTGCAAAAAGCCGGTTTTGCGGTCACCGAGCATGTCGGCGGAAATGGGGTGGTGGGCGTGCTGAAAAACGGGGACGGCCCCACCGTCCTCATCCGCACCGACCTGGATGCCCTGCCGGTCACGGAACAGACCGGCCTGGGCTACGCCAGCACCATCCGCGTCACCGACGATGAGGGCAAAGAAGTGGGGGTCATGCACGCTTGCGGCCATGATTTGCACATGACCGTCTTCTGCGGTACCGCCAGAGTGTTGAGCAAGCTCAGAGAAGCGTGGCACGGCACGCTCGTGATGATCGGGCAGCCCGCGGAAGAGAAAGGCGCGGGCGCTAAAGCCATGCTGGCCGACGGCCTTTACACCCGGTTCCCCCGACCGGATTACTGCATCGCCCTGCACTCCAATCCTGCTCTGGCCACTGGTACTGTAGGCTACCACCCCGGCTTTGCGCTGGCTAACGTCGATGCGGTGGACATCACGGTGCACGGCATAGGGGGACACGGCGCGTACCCTCACACCACCAAAGACCCGGTGGTCATCGCGGCGCAGATCGTCCTTGCTCTGCAGACCATCGTCAGCCGGGAGATCAACCCGTTGGAGCCGGCAGTGGTGACTGTTGGTTCCATTCACGGCGGGAGCAAACACAACATCATTCCGGATGAAGTCAAGTTGCAATTGACGCTGCGCTCCTACTCCGACCAGGTGCGCGAGCAGACCATCGCCGCGATCAAACGCATCTGCAACGGCATCGCGCAGGCTGCCGGGGTGCCGGAAGAGAAGTGGCCGACGGTCACCGTGCTGGATGAATTCACCCCGGCGACCTACAATGATCCTGAGTTGACCCAACACCTCGCGGCAACCTTTCGGCAGGTTTTGGGTGACCAAAACGTGGTGGAAACCGCACCGGTGATGGGGGGCGAGGACTTCGGTCGGTACGGCCGCGAGGAGCCGCGCATCCCCATTTGCATGTTCTGGCTTGGAACGGTGGACCCGGCAAAGATCGCTGAGAGCCAAAGGACCGGCCGGCCCCTTCCGTCGCTGCACTCGAGTCTCTACGCGCCCGTTCCGGAGCCTTCCATCAAGACCGGGGTCCGGGCGATGAGCGCCGCCGCTCTGAGCCTGCTTGCCAACCGAAAAACCGCGGGAAAATAAGAAAGCCCATGAAAAACCGCTTCATGGGCTTGATCGGAAGGTAACAAGCGATCAGGAACTGACGAGTTTGAATTGAACCGGGATGGACACCCAGACCCGGATGTTCCGGTCCCGCTGTTTTGCGGGATGCCATTTGACCTTCTGGATGGCCTGCATCGCGGCTTGTTCGAATCCCACATTCGCGGGCTTCGATTTGATGATCTCGGTTTTTTCCGTCCGGCCCGTGGCGCTGACCAGTACCTTGACGAAGACGACTCCTTCGATTCCTGCGGTTTGCGCGATTCTCGGGTACTTCAAGTGTTTCTGCAGTGCGCGCAAGCCCCCAACGATTCTCGGAGGCTCGTCGTACGCCACAAAGATAGGCAACTCACCCTCTTCAGGAGGGCCAGGAGGCGGCGGGATTTCGGTGAGGTCGAGCTCGGTGGAAGCGATGGTCATGTCTTCCGGCACATCTTCTTCTTCTGTGGGAATCGGCACGCTGGGTCTGACGGGCGGCGGTGGGCGCCGAAACTGTTCGGTCGGCGGGATGTCCGCCACTTCGATCTTGACATCCACTTTGTCCGCGGCCGCGGCCGTCAAGGAAACATTTCGTGCCAACTGGAACATCCCCAGTAAAAACACCAGTGTGGCCGCAAAAGCCAGCTCCAGAGTTTTCTTGTACTGACGTCGCAGGTCGGCTTCCCGGGACTTTCCCCGTTTCAGGAGTTTATCTTCCAGCCTCCGGCTAAAGAACTCTCTGGTGGCCCGATTCAGCGCGCTCTCTTTGTCAGCGCCGCCGGCTACAAAGGGGCCAAATCTGTTGCGCTTATTTATAAACATATCCGTCAACTCCTTTTCATGAAAAAACAAATCATCCGCGAAAACTCGCCTTGTCTACCGTGTACGCAACTTCATGCCCCTGGTTTCAATCGTCTGTTTTGATCAACACCTCCGGGACATGGTTTTAATCCAGAAAACAACCAGCCTCGCGACAGCCATGACGAGCACAGCTACCCCCAAAATAACCGCAATCGTTCACTTTCAGGTTGCATTCTTGACGCGCGCCGATTTTCTGCTTACCAAGTCTCCCACGAGCGATTCTTGGTGCGGATTAGGTTCACCCGCGAATCGCGGCGTCTCGTTAGAATCCAATTAGTCTGAGCAGATTAAGACTGATATCTGAACTTTCTTGTGGTGTCATTCCGGTTTCAAGCGGGTGGACCGGCAGATGCCGGGCCGCTTGAATACCGGAAT
>CAYQOI010000557.1:0-2680 GCA_964419085.1 uncultured Cytophagia bacterium
TTTTGGACAGCCCCGTGTTACGGCTCGCGTCCAAAACCAAGTCACGGTTGAAGTTCCGGTTGTAGTCGGCTTCTGGTTTCGCACGTCAGCACCTTGATTCAAAGTAATTCACGAGCAATCTCTTCCAGTCAGCGATAAACTCTTTGTATGCCTCTTCTGTAAATCTCTCAATAAACGCAACACCCTTCTTACTTAACGCGACATATTCGTAGCCAACCTCTACGCGAGTTAGGGCGTCACTTATCTCGGTACACTGAACGGTGATGATCCCGACTTTATCTTCCGGCTCGACTTTGTAGAACTGAACAAAATGGGATTCCGGCTCATAACGTTTTACAAGCCAAATAGCCTCTGTGGAAGCGTGGTCGTGGTTTTTTGTTAAGAAAATATAGTCCTCATGAAGATCACTGGACCCCATGACGTTTTCATAGTCCCAACCTGGAACCCAAAGCTTTTCCCCTTCCGCACTGAACAGAGGAAACAGTATTTCTACCGGCTGGTTTATCTGGAAACTTGCCGTATGTTTAACGCTATTCATCCTCCTCCTGAGTACTAACTGACCTGAATAATTCCAAATCACCTGTCATTCTGGAAGAATCTTCTGTGCAACCAAGGACTTAAATCGCAGACAAGACTCCTCCTGAGTGACAGCCGACCTCGCAGGAGTCGAGCGTAAGATACTAATTTGTGAATTATCCAGGCTACCACGTAGCTGAGCCGCAAACAGATGAGTTATTGAAAGTTGCCAAATCTGCTTACAGCTAGCTCCCGTTCGTCTCGAACGCTCCCTCCAAAATCCTGGCGAACTCCTCCGGCGGCATTTTGAGCAGCTCGTCGGTAAACCGGTGGATTTCTCGGCCGCCGGCGTCGAAGAGCAAGATGGTGGGTACGCCGCGCACCTGGTACTTCTGTCGCAACTGGCGCACCTCCGGCGAGTTTTCTTTGGTCAGGTCGGCCTTTAAAGCGAGAATCCCTTCCCCCTTTTCCACCACTTGCGGCGCGTGAAAAAGCTTTTTTTCGATCTGCTTGCACGGCAGGCACCAATCGGCAAAAAAGTCGATCAAGACCGGTTTGCCTTCCTGCCTCGCCTGCGCCACCAGCGCGTCATCGTAAGGCTGCCACGCGAGGGTTGGCGCGTTGGCCTCCGCGATCGCGGCAAAGGACGTCCACGCGCCGAACACCACCATGAGCAACCCCACCGTCACCTTCAGCGCCCTGAACCAGCCGAAACTCGCGGTGGATTTGTCGATGAGGCCCACGTACAGCCCACCCACCAGCGCGGTGGCGGTCAGTAACACCACGTAAAGGCTGTGGGAGAGCAGCGGGTTCACAAAATAGACGGCCACGCCCACCATCACCACGCCGAACACCTTTTTGACCCACACCATCCACTCGCCCGACCTGGGCAGACGCTTCACCGCGCCGGAAAATGTCCCCAAAATCAGGAAAGGTAATCCCAGGCCCAACGAAAGAACGAAGAAAAACAGAAAGCCCTTGTACGGATCGCCCTGTGCCGCGACGTAGGTGAGCAGGCTGAGCACGAACGGTCCGATGCAGGGTGCGGCCACCACGCCCACGGTCAGGCCCATGAAAAAAGAGCCGAAGACGCCCTGTCGCGAGCCTCCGGCCAGGTTGGACAGAAAGAGCGGGATTCTGATTTCGAACGCGCCGAACATCCCCGCGGCAAAGATGAGGAAAATGAGCGCGACCCCGACCAGAACCGCGGGGTTTTGCAGGGACGAGCCCAGCAGCCCGCCGGTCATCGCAGCCACCACGCCCAACAGCGAGTAAGTTAGGGCCATGCCCAGCACATAGATGAGCGCGAGAAAAAAGGAGCGGCTGATCTTTCCAGAGGCCTGCCCCACAAAAAAGCTGATGGTGATGGGAATCAGCGGGTAGACGCACGGAGTGAGATTGAGCGCCAGGCCGCCCAAAAAGATGAACCCCAGCGTGATCAACAAGCCGCTGCCCGCGATGAGCGAGCCGATGCGATTTTCCTCGTCGCTGCGCACGCCCTCTAGCTTGCCCAATTCGGGCGCGGCGGCCCCGAATTTGTCCTGATTGATCGCCTCGACCGCGGCAGACGGCGCCACGACCTCCGCCTCCAGCGAGAACGCCTTCTCCGTGGGGATGAGACAGGAAACGTCGTTGCAAGCCTGGTAGGCGAGTTTCCCTCTGAGGGACACCTTGCCCGGCTTGACGTCCTTCGCCACTCTACCCGTGGCCCAGATCACAATCTTGCCTTCATAGACCGAAAGGGGAGTTTCGGAAAACGCGAACTTTTTCTGCTCCCCTTCCGGGTAAACGGGCTCCGCAAATTCAATCCCCTCGGTGGAATCCAATTTCAGCACGGTGGGGATGAGAAACTCCTCGGAGGGCTTGTGCGAATTCACATGCCAGCCGTCGAAGATGTTCACCCGGACGCCGATCTTGAACTCGTCTCCCGGCCTCAACTTGTCCTGTGACAAAAATGTCTCGAGACTCAGGACTTCGGTCTGCGCGGGCAATCGACTTGCGGCACATAAAATCAAAAGAAACAGGGTAAAGGTTCGCAGCTTCAATTGTGTTGATCCTTTCGCTGATTCAAGTCAACGGGTCTGAAAATGAAACGTAACGCTATCTCGGAAAACATCAAAGTATATAACCGAAAAGCGGGGGGAATTGTTTCGAAGTTTTCCGG
>CAYQOI010000558.1:0-1802 GCA_964419085.1 uncultured Cytophagia bacterium
CGTTGCAGTGCCCGCCTTCGGGCGCGGGGATGGTCGCGGCAACTGCGCCGCTGCCCAGATCTACGACCTTCACCCCACACTCCCAGGCGGAAAGAAAGACTTTCTCGTCCACCACCTGGATCTCCGCTTTCGCCTGAAAGAAATTGGTGCAGCCGATTTCGATGGTTCTCACAAACTCGCGGGTTTTGCGGTTGAACAGGTGCAGCCGGGTGCCGGTTCCCTCCATGACCACGATTTCACGTTCGCTGTGGTCCACGGCCTTGGCGCCTTCCAACTCGATCTTGTGGGAAAGCGTCATGGAGTGTGCGTGAAAAAGCGAAACCGCGCCGTGGGTGGTCCCGGAGGTGACGAAGATCGTGCTGTCGAAGCAGGCGATGTCGTTGGCGTTGAAGCTGGGCAGATCCACCCGCTGGGAGCGATCGGTGAGCCGATTGTCGTGCAACTCGATGGTCTCCAGGCAGGCCGGGGAGTTGAAGCGCGGGTCAGCGTTGCTGTCGGTGGCTTCGCCCAGAAAGAGTTTGTCGCCGAACCTCGCCGCGATGGTGATATCGGTGTCGGCAAACAGCGCCTGCGACAGGATTCTGGGGTGGGATTTCCTGGTGATGTCGTAGATCTCGACGGCACCGCGATATGTGTCGTTCACGGTGCTGTAGGCCACGTACGCGCGGCGTTTGTCGAAGGTGACATGGACCGCGTGCAAGATGTGACCCTGAAAGCGCGGAGGCGCCACCTCGGCGCGCAACTTGATCTGAAAGCCGTTCTGCTGTGCGATGTGATTGAGGTCGGTGGAGAGGTCCAACGAATAGAGCGGAATGCTCTCGTCCTCGTAGTACTGCACCCGGGCGTTCAAAGCCGCTTCATCCTGGGTGAGCGTGATGCGCGACGAATCGGACGGAGCGGTGGGTTGCGCGCCGCACGCGGCGAGCAGCAGGCATGACGAGAAAGCCGCTGCCCGGATGGGGAAAAGTTGCATCCTGACGGTCATGATTTTTTCCTCGCTTGTTGTAGCTCCTGGGTGGGTTTGGACTTTTGCCAGAAAAACCATCTTTTTCGCACCAGGACTTTTGCCCTGGTTTCCAGAATACGGTCCCAGTAAACCGGATCTTTGGGCACGACTTCTGCGATGATGTACCGCTGCATCGAGCCGAAGCGGTTCTTGAACTCCGGCGGCTGGCTGAATGCGGTGCGGTAGATCTTCTGAATCACCCCTTCCGACTCCTCCCCGTTTTCAAACACGATCCGGGCCTGGTCGCCAACCGCCAGCGAGCGCTCAAATGTGCCGCGGAAGTAGGTTTTGATGAAACTTTTGGCCGGATGGATAATTTTGAGCACCGGCTCGCCGGTTCGGACGACTTCCCCCTTGTGTTTGTAGATGTTGGCGACGATGCCGTCTTCCGGGGCGTACAGCAGGCCCTCATAGCCCACGGGAAGGGGGACCTCAGGGTGTCCGTCGGCGGACGTCAGGAGGTAGGTCTGGCGGTACATCTCCAGCAGGCGCGTCTGGTTTTCCAGTTTGGTTTCCAGGATGGTCTGGTCGTACTCGGCCTCTTTGAGATTGTCCTCGGCGCGCAACACCTGCGACTCGGTGGCCGCGCCCAAACGCAGCAGCTCGCGAGTCTTGGCCAGCTCCGCCCGCCGCCTTTCCACCCGGGTAACGCCGTAAGCGATCTGTTTCTTGAGCAGGGTGATCTTGTTTTCCAGGTCCAGCACGCGGCGTTCAGGTCCCAATTGCCTCTCCCCGTCGCGGAGGTTTGCGCCTTTGCTCCGCACGGCCGGCCGGACCTGGCCCAGCACCACCAGCG
>CAYQOI010000558.1:1812-2665 GCA_964419085.1 uncultured Cytophagia bacterium
CAAAAAACCGGTCCCTTCGATGTAGGCTAAACGGTCGTAGCCCCAGCGGAGCAGCACGAAAACGATCCCAGCCAGGGCCGCAAGATACGCCGCTTTTCCCCAGGTCTGTCGACTCCTGCGCCGTTCTTCCGGCGTGCGAATGAGGCTATCGCCTCGTTTCCTCAGCCGTTTCGAACGCATCGCCCTTCTTCGTTAGCCATCGGTACCCCGCAAAGTCGTGAACCGCCACCCCCCGGAACCGCTCCTCAGCCCTCATTTCCTGCCGCAGCGCCTGCAAAAGGGTGCCGAGTTCTTGCCTGGCGTCGAAGTCTTTGGCCCGAAGGCCGAGCAGGAAATCCGTCTTTTCTTGCCTGGCGAAACGACGCATCAGCGATGAGGCGCGAGCCACTTTTTCGGCACCGTGCCGGCCGTAGACCATCACCGTGACCAGGTCGGGCAGCGCGACGAGTTTTCGCACGGTGGCACTGTCCACTTTAGCGTAGAAGGCGGGCAGGTCGACCTCCAGCGCGAGTCCTGCCGCGTCCTGCTCCAGCACCCGTTTGGTTTCCGCCACGCTTTGCCGCAACCCCGCGAGCAGCGCTTGCCGTTTTTCCTGCCACAGAGGCAGCACGTGCGGCTCGATGTCCAGGTGAACGCCGCTGAAACGCTCTGTGGCCGCAGCCGTGCGGTTGTATGCTAGGATGCCCCGGATTCTGGCCTCGAGATTCCGGCGGTGGTCGGGTTGCACCCAGAGCGGCTCGCCCAGCAGCGCGGAGACCCGTGTTCCCGTCGCTCGGATTTCACGGAGGAGTTGTCGCGCGGCCGGCTCAGCTTGCAGCGTCTGTAGCACTTTCTGGTTTACCGACAGGAACAG
>CAYQOI010000559.1:0-2648 GCA_964419085.1 uncultured Cytophagia bacterium
GACACCCCTCTTTAATGGGGCTGTCCAAAAACACTCGCGCGACGGCGTCTCGCCGGGCACGCTTGAACGGATTCCTTGCTCGGATATCCTCGGCGAGAACGCCTTGGGACCAGGTGAATGGGGGCTTCTTGGGACACCCCCCTAACGGGGGTGTTACGGCTCACGTCCACTAATGAAATTGATTTTTAAAATGATCCAACTTACTTGTGAACTTGTTGGAATTGAATCTCTTCGTGTCCTTCGTGTTCTTCGCGGTAAAAAGAATCTGAGAAAGAAGTTATCTGTCGTTTCTTTAGTAAATAGCTTACGATGTCATCGTGTTGAATTCGTGAACAAACCAAGTTAGATGGAGGAGAAGTGATCATGGCAAGGGTCTTGATGAAGTCGATGATTTGTCTCGCAGCGTTTCCCATCTTGCTTTGCGCGCAGGAGACTACAAATGCGCAGGAGACAGGCGTTGCGTCTCTAAAGGGAAGGCACAGCGTCGCGGCCAGCGTCGGCCTGATGGTTGAGGCGAATTCCAGCCAGGTCGTTTCGGTGGATGGCATACGCTCCGGCCAGCGCGCGACGGCCCCCCTGGGAATGCTCTCGTACATCCATTGGTTTCAGCGCGACTGGGCGGTCACCCTTTCAGGCGGCTTGCTGAGCGCAGAGGCGACCTCATCCGTGAATGGCCCGAACGTCTCTTCTGAAACGGGCTCGGTCATCCCCATCTTGTTCGGCATCAGATACCAGCCGGCTGCGTTGGCCTTGAGTCCGGCAGTGAGGCCTTATTTTTCCGGTTCGGTGGGTCCTTACCTGGGAGTTGGAACAAGAAGTGGGACAGGAACGGTGACCGGGAGTGAAACGATTTCAGAAACCGCGGTGGGCGCGCGAGTTGCAGCGGGCATGGATTGGCTCTTTGGGCGGTTCACTTTTGGCATGAATGCTGGCTACCATTTCGTCACCGACTTTAAACAGCGTATCGGCTCAAAGAAGAATTACAGTGGTGCGGAGTTGTCCCTGACTTTTGGCATTCTTTTGGGGAAAGGGACAGCGAAATAAAAACAGGGCAAGTCACCGCGGCGAGCCTCGACATGGGCCTGCTATTAGCGGGTGCAGGGTACACGGGCCTGCAATTCCGGAAGGGATGCGGCGGCTCTGGAAGTCGGCGCAACGAACAAAATAACAGGATAAGGAGACGCATGAAGCAAGAAAGTCCACAATGGGCCGTCGAGGTTCATATCGCGGCGCCGGTGGCAAAAGTCTGGGAGGCCATCGAAGATCTTTCTCTCATCCCCAGGTACCATCCGGTGGTCAGGGAGGTGGAGTACGTTTCGGGTCAGACCAGGAGGGCGCCGGGTGTGGCGTACAAATGCGTGGTTCCCGAAGGAAGGCAGAAGGGCTGGTGTGTGGAGCGCGTCGTCGAGCACATTCCTCGTCGCAAGACCACGGTGGCGTTCTCTGGCGACTCCTGGGGAATGGGGCGCATGTTCGACGAATTCCTGGCCGAAACGACCGTCGAAGCGGGACCAGATGAGACCACCCTGGTGCATCTCAAGGCCTATTACATCCCCAGAGGGTTCAAAATGCGGCTGGTGCATGGCCTGTTTATGCGGCGCATGATGTGCAAGAGGGCCAAACTCACGCTTGATGGGCTCAAACGGCTTGTGGAAGGGCAAGGTTGATGAGGGGCCGTAGAAGGGCCGGCATCGGCTAATTGGCTCCGAGCGTGCCGACCTCCCATTCCCATAATCACCTTCGAGACGAACATCATCTCTCAGTCTGTTTTTGGTGGCGCTTTTCCAGCACCGCGACGACCTCGGAAAGGGTGTGCTCGCGCACGCACAGCAGCACCAGCAGATGATACAGCAGGTCGGCTGTTTCTTCCAACAGGCGGCCGCGTGGGTCCAGCGCGGCGATGACCACCTCGGTGGCCTCTTCGCCTACTTTCTGCGCGATTCGCTCCACACCTTTCCGAAGCAGCTCGCTGGTGTAGGACCCTGCCGGAAGGTCCCGTTTCCGTTCCTGCACAAGGTGCTCCAACTGGAAGAGGAACGACCCGGATGGACGATTCTCCTCGGCAAAACACGTGTCCGCGCCAGTGTGGCAAACCGGACCGGTGGGGTGAACCTTGATGAGCAACGCGTCGCCATCGCAATCGATCTGGATGGATTCCACCAGGAGGAAGTTGCCCGATGTTTCACCCTTGGTCCAGAGTTTCTGTCGGCTGCGGCTGAAGAACGTCACCCGACCCGACTCGCGGGTTTGCTGCAACGCTTCTTCGTTCATATAGCCCAACATCAAAACACGGCCGGTGCGGGCGTCCTGGATCACAGCCGGGGCCAGACCGCCGCCTTTCTCGAAATCGATCTTCATAACCTCACCGAAATGTTGTGTTCAATCAGATAGCGTTTCAACTCAGGGATTCGGATTTCACCGAAATGAAAGATGCTGGCGGCCAGCGCGGCATCGGCTTTTCCCTCGGTGAAGACGTCCACAAAATGCTCGGGGCTGCCCGCGCCGCCGGACGCGATGATGGGAAGCGGCAGCATCTCCGAAAGCCGGCGGGTGATCTCGATGGCATAGCCGTTCTTGGTTCCGTCATGGTTCATGGAGGTCAGCAGGATTTCTCCCACGCCCCGCTCCGTCGCCTCCCGGGCCCATTC
>CAYQOI010000560.1:0-2636 GCA_964419085.1 uncultured Cytophagia bacterium
GTGCAGGGTTTCGGGAATTTCAGCCTGATGAGCTCTAAACTGACTCTGGTCAATCAGGTGACTCCCCGTCTCTCGTGGATGTTCAGCGCCCGGCGCACCTACCACGATTTCGCAGCAAGACTTTTTGTCGGGAAGAAGGTGCCGTATTACTTCTACGATGCCTACGGCAAGGTCACCTACCGGCCGAGCGCACGCGACCTGCTTTTCGTCAGCGGATTTTTTTCCCGTGACCAGTTTGCCAATACTAACAAGGACCGGGGTGGCGAGGTGAACGGCCCGTTTTCAGTTCCACCGGAACAGATTCCGGACGACCAGGGTTATTTTGGCGAAAAAAAGACGACTTTTTTCTGGGACAACGTCATCGCTTCCGTGCACTGGCAACATCGGTTTTCCTCCATCAGCAGTCTCCATCTACAGCTTTCCCAAAGCAACAATCCTTCTGATTTCGCGATCGACGAACGTTTCTGGCCGGCGGCAAACGCCAGCGCGGCAACGCGGGAGTTCGTGGCACAAAGGAACCAGTGGTCGAAGCAATTCACGAATCTGAATGGGGATGTCGGCCTGCGAGACCGCTCTGCGCGCGGCGACCTGACCTTTGAGTTGGGCAAACGGCATGCCGTCGGTTTGGGCGGCGGCGGTAGCCAACTTCGCCTCCGTTATGCCTGGCAGGACCTGTTCAACGAACTGGATCAGGAGCACTTTGTGGTCTTTTTCGATAAGGCACCGGAAGATTTTATGTTTCGGCGCGACTTGTGGCAAGCTTTCGGCTACGCGGAGGACACCTGGAGCGCCTCCGACCGCCTCACTATTCGGGCCGGCGTGCGTGTGCAGAAACGCAGCTTTCACCGTGGGTGGTCTGTTTCGCCACGGCTTAACGTTAAATACCGGCTGTCGCCCTCGGCGCAGGTGAGACTGGCCTACGGCCGCTTCCATCAGGGGCTTGCGACTTCGCTGGAAGACGGCGAGCTTCATTTCATGCCCCTGCTCTTTCCCACAGAAAACGAAATCCCCGTAGAAGAATCAGACCATTTTATCGCCGGGGTTTCCGTGGAGCGAAGCCGGGTTTCTCTCAAAGCAGATGTATATTACAAGCGCTTCTCAGGATTGCTGGAAGCCAAAAACAGCGTGCCGGAATTCAAACAGGGAAGCGGCCGGGCGTACGGCCTGGAGCTCACGCTGAAAAGGCCGGGTGACCGACTCAATCTCGAGCTGAATTATGCCTTGTCGTATTCGCAGCGGCATTTTGATGGTGTGACGTATTTCACTTCATTCGACCAGCGTCACGCGTTTTCGCTTTTTGGACGCTATGCCCTCGGCAAGAACTGGCAGCTGAATTTCCGCTGGGTCCTCTCTACGGGGAGGCCGTTTACCCCCGGGCCGGTGTTGTTCGCAGACCGGATTTTTGACCCGGTCACAGGAGCATGGCTGGGGACAGGGTTTGTAAGAGACGTCGAGATCAATAACCCGCAACGAAAAAATCGAGCTCGCTTTCCTGTCTACCATCGCCTGGACATGAGTTTTATGAAACGCATCCAAAAGCGGGGATGGGCGATCATTCCCTATATTCAGGTGCTGAATGTGTACTTCCGCCGCAACGTGCTGTTTTATGATTGGGACCTGGCGGACTTTAATTCCGTAAAGCGAAAATCGTTTCCCATGATGCCCATCGTGCCGACATTGGGGGTCTCGCTGGAATTCTGATGAACGTTGGTGTGAAAATGAAACCATGCTACAGATTGTTTCTTGCTTTGCTCCTGGCGGGGTGCAGCCAGAACCCGGTGGTGGACGAAGGTCTGAATGAAATCATGGTCCTGGCGATTCTCAGTCCCGATTTCACGAGACAGAGTGTCCTCTTGGTAGAGGGGACAGACTTGGCCTCGATTCCCGAAAAGCCCACCGACCGCATCGACAATCCGGTGCAGCATGCCCGCGTGCTGCTCCGTGGCGCAAACCAGGAAGTGGTGTTCGACGAAGTTTCACCGGGATTGTATCAGGACGTGCAAACACCTCTCGAAGTGGTTCCGGGCCAAACCTATTCCTTGGAGATCAGCGATGACCACGGCCTGCATATCACCGGTCGGACGACTGTCCCGGCGCGGTTTCATATTCTCGCGCCGGAACCCGGCCTGACTGTCCATGACGGCGAAAGGGTGCCTTTTGCCTGGGAGCCCAGTGCCGGCGCGCTGTTTTATGACATCAACCTGGTTTTACCAGACTGTGCCAGGCCTCCCTTCCACCGCCGTTCGACCCTCCTGGTGGGTGGCTCCAATGCCCTGAGAGTGCAAGATTCGGTCCGCGTGCGGATGTTTCCCCCCTGCGACTCCCTTATGCAGGAGCAGCAGTTCAAGGTCATCGCCGTGGATACCGGCTACGCACTGTACCGTCTCGATCCCAGGCGGCCTTTTCTGGAAAGTTTTGAGAACCTCAACAACGCTCTGGGACTGTTCGGCTCCATGGTTTCCGATAGCGTGACGATTACGGTAGTGCCGCGCGAGGACGCCCCACTGAACCCGGGTCTATCTTCACGCAGAAGCCCCTCCCACTGAGACGCTCTCCCTAAACCGGCGAGGCTTCGCCCACGTACGGAGAGGCGACGATACGCAATGCGGGCTCCTGTGCTGGTTGAGGCCGACCTC
>CAYQOI010000561.1:0-2632 GCA_964419085.1 uncultured Cytophagia bacterium
GGAAGAAAGCGACCGCCTGCGGGCGCGAAATCAGGCGCTTACGGCAGTAGAGGCAGCGCTTATCTTCGAGTCCGGCATGGACCGCATGCTGGACGCGGTGGCTGTGGTGGTCGCACCGGAAGCACAGCGGCTGGCATGGCTCAAGCAGCGTAGCGGTCTGTCGGAGAGAGAAATCCGGCAGCGCATCAGCGCGCAATTGCCGCAGGCCGAGGCCGCGAGTCGCGGCGATTACGTCATCGAAAATGACGGCTCGTTGGACGACCTGGCGCGCAAGGTGGAGGATTTCTACGCCTGGTTGCAGCGCCGGGCGTCATCCCATGCCTGACATTCCGTAAAAAAGTAGAGATCAGCTTGCAGGGTGAAGACGAGGCCGGCTTTAAAGACGCTTCTGCTTTTCCTTCTCGGCATTCTTCTGGGGAGATATGTCGAACTGCCCCCCATTTGGCTCCTGGCCGGTGCCGCGATCGCGGCTTTGTTTGCCTTGTACTTGTGGCTGAATCACCGCGCGGCGACCTTGCTGGAGGTCGGTCTGGCGCTGGGCGTGATTTTCGGCGGCGCGCTCAGGTACGAATTTGCTGCCGGTTATTTCCCCTGCAACCACATTTCCAGATTCGGCGATTTGCGCAAAGAGGTGACGGTGTCCGGCACCGTCTGCGGCTACCCGGAGAAACGCCGCGACCGGGTGAGGCTGACCGTCGAGGCCACGGCGCTCCGCAGCGAGAGCGATTCGCTGCGCGTCAGGGGCAAGGTTCTGGTCACTTTGCATTTTCGGCGCCCGGCTTTTCGCTACGGCGATGAAGTGCGCATCCGAGGCCGCTTGCGCAAGCCCAGAGGGCCGCGCAATCCGGGCGAGTTCGACTATCGCGCGTATCTGAACGCTCAGGGCGTGTTCGCGCTCATGTCCGTGCGTGATCCGAAACGCATCCAGCGCTTGTCGGCTGACCATGGCGGCTGGTTGCTGCGAACGGTGGTCTTTCCAGCCAAACGCTATCTGGATTCTTACATCCACCGGCATCTGCCCCCACCCGAAGCCGCGCTGCTGCAGGGATTGCTGCTCGGCGAGCGCGGGGAGATCGGGTCCAGAACCCGGGATGCGTTTGCCAGACTCGGGGTCATCCACGTGTTGGCGGTTTCGGGGCTGCATGTGGGATTCATCGTGCTCATTTTCATGGGTGTCCTGGGCCTTTTTCGCATTCCCCGCGGCGTGCGGGTGGCGTTGACGCTCGCGGGCTTGCTCTTTTATGCCTATCTGACTAACCTTAAACCGCCGGTGGTTCGTGCATCGCTGATGGGTGGGTTGCTGCTGGTGGCCACCGTGCTGGAGCGGCGCACCGATGTGTTCAACACGCTCGCGCTGGCCGCGCTGGTGATTCTGCTCATCAATCCCCTGGAGCTGTTTCAGTCGGGATTTCAACTCTCGTTCGCCGCGGTGGTCGCCATCGTCTATCTTTATCCCCGGCTCAGACGTCTGGGCGGCGTACGGGCGCTCGTGGATGGGAGGTTGCACTCGGTTGTTCGTTATCCTGTTGAGCTGCTTCTCGTTTCCCTTGCCGCATTTTGCGGCACCCTGCCTTTCACCATCATGTATTTTCATCGCCTGCCCTTTTACGCGCTGTTTGCCAATCTGGCGGTGATTCCGTTGGCCTTCTGTGGTCTCGCAAACGGGATCGCTGCGGCGATGGCGAATCTCTTGCTTCCGGCCGCAGGTACGCTCTTCGCGCAGGCATCCTGGTTCTTTCTCCACCTTTTGCTGGCGCTGGTGCGATGGGCCGGTGCGCTTCCTGGCGCAACGGTGGAAGTGTATCGTTTCGCGCTCGGGCACGCGTTCGCGTACTTCATGGGTCTCGCCCTGCTTTGCAATCTGGACCGGCGGTCTTTGCGGGTCGCAGCGGTCGTCGCGGTATTTCTGGTGGCCAACTTCTATGTCTGGCGCGACGTGTTCGGCAGCGGGAAGGAGATGGAGGTGGTTTTTCTGGATGTGGGCCAGGGAGATGCGGCGTTGCTGCATTTCCCGGACGGGCGGTACATGCTCATCGATGGTGGACCTCGCTCGCAAGGTTACGATGCAGGCCGCCGGGTGATCCTACCTTTTCTGCGCCGCCAAGGGGTGAAAGAACTCGCGGTCGTTGCGCTATCGCACGGCGATTCAGACCACATCGGCGGGGTACCGTACCTGTTGCGCCATATTCCGGCGCACGAGGTTTGGGACAACGGCAAAGTCGCGGATACCGAGCTGTTTCGGGAGTACCTCGCGCTGGTGGACAGTCTTGGCATCAAGCGGCGGACGCTCACCGCCGGCGACTTGGTGCGCAGCTTCGAGCCCGCGGAGGTGTGTGTGCTGCATCCTCCTGACCGACTCGTCACTCGCCCAGATGTTTCGGAGAACGACGCGTCCCTTTGTCTGAAGGTGACTTTCGGGCAGATGGATTTTCTCTTCCTGGGCGATATCGAAGCCGAAGGGGAGGCCGAGATCGCAGAATTCGGCCCGGTCCTGGCCAGCGAAGTGCTCAAAGTCAGCCACCACGGCAGCCGGACCTCCACCAGTGCCGGGCTGCTGCGCCTGGTGAAGCCGCTGGTGGCTGTGATCTCGGTGGGCGAATGGAACAAGTTCGGCCACCCGTCACCGCGGGTG
>CAYQOI010000562.1:0-2630 GCA_964419085.1 uncultured Cytophagia bacterium
CGCAGGACCTGCTGAACTCGGTGGTGGGGAAGCTCGGGCCCACAAACGAAAAGGAGGCCGAGCAGTGGTGAGCGGAGCATGAGGCTCGGGCAGAAACGCCGGTCGACTACCTACAACCCCGCGCAGGAACGACAAAGCTGGGAATCCGCCTGACCTGTGGCACAGCTCGGCCCGTGGCGCAAGCCCCTCGCTTGCGGCTCGGGAGCATCACGGGGGATTTTGCTGGACAAAATGCCCCCTCCCCCCTTTTCACCGCATTCGCTGACCCATTCGTGTGCGCGCTCAGAGCTGCTGGTAAGTCGCCACGAACTGAAAAAAGTCGCCGCCCGGTCGTTGTAGGTTGAAGGTGAACGTGTACGTCCCCACGTGCTTGGTGTAACAACGCCCGGGCAACTGAAGCGCCAGCGTCTGTCCCGCGAGCACCACGCCCCCATTGACCAAAAAGCTTTGGCCCATGGGATTCTCGATGGTGACGTTCTGCACCGCCACGTCCTCGGCCGCGAGCGCAAAGAACGCCAGACACTGCTCCGTGGAGCTGGCCGCATCCAGCATCAGCACACCGATGGTGAGCAACGGCTGCTCCTGCATGATGTTCACCGAGACCGAGCCCTGGCGGGTCTCCCCTTTCTGGTCGTCGACGGTCACCGTCACCCACGCGCGGCCCTCTTTGTCTCCGGCCGTGAAAATTGCAGAAGCCCCCATGGGCTCGATTTCGCCCAGGGTGGCTTCGTAAGAGAACTTCAGCGGATCATCGTTGGCATCGCTGGCCTGAACCGTGATCGTGGATTGCCCGCCGGGCTTGACCGTGAGCGGGTCGGCCACGATGAGGTTGATATCAGGCCTGATGTTTTCGCTCGGTGTGCTGGGCGTGTTGTCCACGCACCCGGCTGACAACAACAGCAAACTCAGAATCGAAAATATCGTGCGTTTGAACATCTCTTATCCTCGCTGTTTTGCGTTTATGGAACCACTTTGCCGATCATTTTTTGCCAATCGACGATTTTGCGCCATCAGGAGAAATTACAACTCGGGCGTCAAAATATTTCAGCCGTGCGCGGCGCCACTGCGGTCTCCAGGTCGACCCGCCGGTACGCGTCGCCCAACTCCGCTCCCTCTCGGTCAAACAACTCGGCGATGTGGTCATCCATGGTAAAATAGAGCACCTGCCACCCCGCCCTGGCCAGCTCGACCATCTTCCCCACCAGCAACCGGCGGCGTCCCCAGTCCGCATGCTGGAAAGCGTCGTCGAGAATCAAAAAC
This sequence comes from uncultured Cytophagia bacterium, assembly GCA_964419085.1. Lineage (GTDB taxonomy): Bacteria > Zhuqueibacterota > Zhuqueibacteria > Oceanimicrobiales > Oceanimicrobiaceae > CAYQOI01. The sequence continues at coordinate 1,261 of CAYQOI010000562.1, forward strand.
AGATGCTTGTCGCGCAGCACCTTTGTGCCGAACCCCAGCCGCAGAGCCAGCAGCACTTGCTCCTGCGCGCCGGTGCTCAGTTCCGAAAGCGTAAAGCGATGAAATGCATCCCGGACCACCAGTTGGTCGCCATCGAGGTCCAGGCCCGTGTAACGGCCGGTCAATTGAAACAGCGGTTCCTGCACCGACGGCGATTTCAGTCCTGCAACAATCTTACTATCTTCAGCCTGCCGGAGATCCTTGAGCACGCCAAAGACGACCATTTTCCCCAGGATTTCAGCGGTAAGTTGCTTGTAGGCCGCGAGGACTTCGCCGTACTTTTCCTGTAGATGCAGCAGCACCGTGCCCCAATTCGCTGAAATGTCATCTCCGGTCAGATGGCACACGGCCTGTTTCAGGCTGGCCAGCTTCTGAGATTCCAGCGCGATCTCGTTCTCAACCTTGCGCAACTCGGCCTGCAATTCTTCGAGCCTTGTTTTGCTGTATTCAACTTCACCGGGCTCAGGACAAAAGTCAGAAGGGTCGACCCCGAGTTCGGCCAGACGCAGCTCTTTTTCCCGGATCTTGTCCTCCACGAACTTGAGGTCCGTTTCCAGCTGCCGGAGCAACTTCGGCCAGTTCTGCACGTCTTCGTCCACGCCGGTGAGATCGAGCATGTGCGCCCGCAGCGCCTGCTTCAGCGCTTCGATCTTGCGCAAATCTTCGCTCAACTGTTCTTTCAACAAGCGCGCTGCAGCGAAGTCCTCTCCGGTGCGCTGCACATACTCCAACAGCATGGGCAGGCCGGTCAAGGGCTCACCGAAAAGGCGGGCAAACTCCTCTTCGATTCTATGAAGTTCTTCGCGCTGGCCGGCGTGGCGAGCGGAGAGACGGACCTGCCGCAGGTACAACAACGCGAACACCACCGCGACCACCAGACTCCCCAGGCTCGGCAGCCGCTGACCGAGCAGCGAAAAAACGCCCACGCCCAGCGCGGCGATTCCGGCCACCAGCACCAAAATGAGGTTCGGTGCCGGTGGGGCGGTGGCCAAAGCCGTGCGGTAAACCTCATGCGCCTGCTTGAGCCATTCATGGTGGCGGCCTTTCTCCGCCACCTGCTTCTGCTGCCGCTGTTTATTTTCATAGGCCCCGATGGACTCGTGCAAACGATTGAGGGTCTCGCGCACCTCCCGCAGCCTGTCACCGGGTATGCGACTCCTGTTCTGTTCGAGCTTTTGCAACTCCTGATGGAGTTTGAAAGCGAGATGCTGCTTCGCCTTGCGTTGCGCCTCGATTTCACGCAGCAATTTTTCGCGCCGGCGCTCCAACTCACCCCGTTTTCCGCCTGAATAGTCACGATCGATTTGGTCGAATAGGCGCTCGAATTGTAC
>CAYQOI010000563.1:0-2603 GCA_964419085.1 uncultured Cytophagia bacterium
TTGCCCTTAACGTTTGCTTTCACGCTGCCAGGTCTTGAAGTTCCGTTTGATCTCGCTCATGGAATCGCCGCCGAATTTTTCCAGGAAAGCGTCAAAAAGGGTCAGCGCAAGAATCGCCTCTCCGATGATGGAGGCTGCGGGCACGGCACAAACATCGCTGCGTTCCACGTGCGCAGGCTTGGCCTCCTTGGTTTCCAGGTCTGCGGAATCCAGCGGTCGCATCAACGTGGAAATGGGCTTCATCGCGACCCGCACCACCAGCGGCATGCCGTTGGTGACCCCTCCCTCCAGGCCGCCCGCATGATTGCTGGACCGGTAGAAAACGCTTCGATCCTGGTCGTAGTAGATGGGATCGTGTACCTCGGAGCCAAACCGGGACGCGGCCTCGAACCCCAGCCCGATCTCCACGCCTTTCATCGCCGGAATGCTCATCATCGCGCGGGAGATGCGCGCGTCGAGTTTGCGCTCCCAGTGGACATAGCTGCCCAGACCCACGGGCAAACCCAGCGCGATGACCTCAAACACGCCGCCCACGGTATTCCGGTCTCGCCTGGCCGCGTCGATGGCTGCGATCATGCGCTTTTCAACCGCGCTGTCCAGGCACCGCACCGGAGAATCGTCGGCAAGCCGGCTGATCTCTCGGAGATCGAACCCAACTGCCGAGGTGTCGCTGCCCAGCGCGGCCACCGAAAACGCATTCTCCACCGCGTGGATGCGTCGAACGTGACTCACGACCGCGACCTCGAACTCGGCGAGAAATCTTTTGGCAATCGCGCCCAACGCCACGCGCATCGCGGTTTCCCGAGCACTGGCCCGTTCCAAAACGTTGCGGATGTCGCGGTGTCCGTATTTCACTGCACCGGCGAGATCCGCGTGGCCGGGACGCGGCAGTGTGACCGGATCCGGCGGCGAATCCACCTCCGCGACCGACATTTTCTGCTGCCAGTTCTGCCAGTCTTTGTTTTCCAGAAGCAGCGCAATGGGACTGCCCAGCGTCTTACCAAAGCGCACGCCCGACAGAATGCGCGCACGGTCCTTCTCGATTCGCATGCGGCCCCCGCGGCCGTAACCTTGCTGGCGGCGCCTCAAATCGACCGCGATGTCTTCTTCCGTGAGCGGCATCCCCGCGGGCACACCTTCCAGAATACCCACCAGCGCCTGGCCATGGGACTCTCCGGCCGTCAGAAACCTAATCCGACTCATAGTGACATAATTCCTCTTGAAGTACCTTTCGCAGTTCAGCAACGTCCCACGCTTTTACTTGCTCCCGTTGCAACCAGATTCCCATGGAGGCCATTCCCTGAAACATAAACATGTCCAGACCATCCACCGTCTCGGCGCCGGCCGCACGCGCCGCTTTCAGAAACGCGGTCTCCAGGGGATTGTAGATGAGGTCGCACACGACCTTTTCGGCCCCGTCGCCACGAATGATCGCGGGTGAAGCCTGCAAATCGGGCCACATCCCCACGGGGGTCGCGTTCACGATCAACCGGGCCACCTGGAATGACTCCGCAAAGGCGTGCTGGTGCAGCGGCCCGCAGTTCACCGCATCAAAGCCCATCCTCTGTCTGACGGCCTCCGCCAACCGTTGTGCCCGTTCCAGGTTTCGATTCAAGACGACCAGGCGCGCAACACCGGCCTGAACCAACGCCACCGCGACGGCACGCGCTGCACCCCCTGCTCCCAGGATCACCGCGGTCTCACCATGCACCGGCACACCACGTCGCTGCAACGCCTGTTTGAAACCCACGCAATCGGTGTTGTAGCCCAGCAAGCGTCCGTTTGCCACCTTCACCGTGTTCACAGCACCCACCAGCCTGGCCTCAGAACTGAGGTCATCCAGGAACGGCACGATGGCCTCTTTGTGGGGAATGGTGACGTTGAATCCCCGCACTCTTTCGTCCCGCAGTCGCTGCAGCGCGCCCGAAAGCTGGTCCGGCGCGACGGCAAAGCGTTCGTAGCGGCCGGCGAGGCCAAGCCTAGCCAACAGCCACTCGTGCAGAGCCGGCGAAAGCGAATGGCCGAGGGGGTACCCCAGGACCCCAAAACGCAACAGTGGTTTTTCAGTCATGCCGCAACGCGTCCAACTGGGTGAAGAAACCGGGATAGCTGATCTCCACGCATTCGGCGTCTGCGATGGAGCACGGCCCGTCGGCAACCAGGGCGGCGACCGCGCACGACATCGCGACCCTGTGGTCGTTGAAGCTGGCCAGCGAAGCTGCGCGCAACGGGGTCGGTCCCTCGATGCGCAGGCCATCTTCCAGTTCGGTGATCCGTGCACCCATTTTGACCAGATTCCCGCACATGGTGCGCAGGCGATCCGATTCTTTGTGTCGCAACTCCCCGGCCCCGCGGATGGTGGTTTCGCCTTCCGCCTGCGTTGCCAGAACCGTCAGAACCGGGATCTCGTCGATCAACTGGGGGACCAACTCCTGCGGAATCTCCAGACCCCGCAACCTTGAGCTCCGAACCGCCACATCCGCCACCAACTCCCGCTGAATTTCCACTACATTCATGACCGTGATTTCCGCACCCATCTCCTCCAGGATACCAAGAAAAGCCGTGCGCGTGGGATTCATGCCCACATTCCTCACCTTGACCTC
>CAYQOI010000564.1:0-2601 GCA_964419085.1 uncultured Cytophagia bacterium
GGACGGCGGCATCACCGCGGCGTACATCACGCCGGAATAGGGGGGGCGGGTAGTGTGGGGGAAGCTAGCGCCTTTTGGTTTGGATGGGGGTGCGGGATGGAGGGGATTTAATAGACAGTGGTACTAAAAAAGAGTACACATTGTAATAGAAGATAATAAAGGTGGCGTCGATATAAGCGATGCAGACAAGGAACTGAACTAGCAGTTTTATGGTGATACGTACTATGAATAACCAAAATCAAAATGAGTGAGACATTTCAGAAGATTCTCAAGCTAATAGAACGACGAGATATAAAAATATCCTCCCATGGTTATGATGAATTGGCCGAGGACGGTATTCTTGTTAAGGATATTTTATCGGGCGTAAAAGAGGCGAAGATTGTAGAGGACTATCCCAATTATGCCAAAGGGCCGTGTGTGCTGGTTTTACAAAATGACCTTCAGGGCGAGCCGATTCATGTACTATGGGGCATTCCCAGGGATGCCACCTCTCCGGCTGTCCTGATTACCGCGTATCGACCCGATCCAAAATATTGGTCAGAAGATTATATGAGGAGAAAATCATGACAAAAAGAAAACATACAAAATTGGTTCATGAAGGACAATATGTTGCTGAAGTTGATATTGAATTGGTCGACGTTGAGGAAGGGTGGGGCCCCTATTTGTCTCTTGAAGATGCTCAGAAATTGGATGATGTGAGACAGGCGCTGCGGCGGGGAGACCTCAAGTATGCCGCAAGACTTGCGCGCGTTTTCAGCTTAACACTTGTCAAAGATTTTGATTGACTTACATCGCCGGCGGCTGAGCGGGTAGGCGTGAGGCCGCACTAATCCTGATCGGGTAGAGATGGGACGAACATGAGACGTCGAACATGACCGCGCTCAAGGTGGCTTTGTGTTTTTTGACAACAGGCTGCCGCCGGGTACCATCAAATTCCAACTCAGGCAGGACACATAAGAGGGTCAGCGGCTGAGGTCAGACCGGTGAGTTTTGATGTAATCGAGGAGAATATTGTTGATCTTGGTCTGCCACCCCTTGCCCTGCGACTTGAAATACGCTACAACATCCGAACTCAATCGGATGGAAACAGGCACTTTTAAAGGAGTTTTCTGCGGTCCACGAACTCGTTTCGGAATCTGGGGATGGCTCTCCTTTACGGGTCTCATTCTGGAAAGCAGTTCGTCGGAGAGCGGTGGAGATTCCACACCATCCCAATCTTTTCTTGTAATATGTTTAGGTTCGTTTTTCATAAAAGATTTTCTCACGTTTTACGATTCAAGTATACATAGAAACAACTTGAGTGTCAACTAAATTGTATATACAATTAGATTTGCCGTGCCGTTCTTGTCCCATCAAGGCAGCACTATTCATGCGAAAAGATATCGGACCGCCGAAGGCGCAACCATGCTCGATGAAAAAACCGCGATCGAAAACCTGTATGCCGAGAACGTCGCCGCGCTCATCGCCGGAGATGTTGCGGCGTTGGCGCGCTTCTACACCCACGACGCGATTCAGTTTCCCCCTGGTGCCCCTCCGCTTGTGGGCTGGGACGCGATCCGGTCCTCCCTCGAGCACGAACTGGACGGCATCGCGCTCGATGCAACGGTCGAGATCGTGGAGGTGGTCATCGCCGGCGACTGGGCGTATGCCCGCGGTCACTACCACACCGCCGTCATTCCGCAGGCCGGCGGCCGCAGGACGGTCACCACAGGGAGTTGGCTGGATATCTTGAAGCGACAGGCGGATGGGTCGTGGAAGATTTCGCGTTCCGCGTGGAGCAGTTACGAACCTGCGGAGGGGGCGACATAATCCGTCGGTAAAAATAGGCCGGTTGTCTCGTTCTCATCTCCTCCAGAATCGCACAGAAACAAAAAAAGGCCTGTCTGCACCACAGGCCTTTTTGCTCTCACGCCGAAAGGTTATCGGTCAATTCTCCTTGACTTTTGCGGTCTGGGATTTGGCTTCGGGTGTGGCCTGCCGGCCCTTTTCTGTTTTTGCCAGCTCTGTGCCGCCGTTTGGGTTGGAAAGCGAGATGTAATCGGCCAGAATCCGCTCGGTTTCCCGCAGAAACGCGTCGGGGGCCTCTTCATCGCTGGGAATCTTTGCGCCCTTGGGCAGGGGCTTCAACCCTTTGCGTTGCCGCCTTTCGTTGATGCGGCGCAAGCGCTTGGCCTCCAATCGTTCCCGCTCTGCCTTTCTCTTGCGTTCGTTCAGGGTGAGCGATTTGCTGTCCTTGTAGTGTTGAATGTCTTCCAGCAGGTACTGGAATTCCGGATCGTGAGCCGTTCGCTTCTGAGACTTGATGCGCAGTTTGGCGATGTAGGGCGAGACCTGGTCCATGGGTTTGAACAGCGCGGGCGAGATTTCGTCCCACGGCAGGGCGTGGAGTTCGGTGCTTTCCCCGAAATCCATTTCATAGACCGACGGGAAACGGATGTCCGGGATCACGCCCCGGTTTTGGGTCGTCCCGCCGGTGACGCGATAAAATTTGGCGATGGTCACTTTGAGCTGACCGAATTTGTCATTTTGATTGACTCTGGTGCCCAGCGACCCCGATTTGATAAAGCGGTCCAGGCTCAGCAGATTCTGCACCGTGCCCTT
>CAYQOI010000565.1:0-2581 GCA_964419085.1 uncultured Cytophagia bacterium
TGAGCGGACATCGTCAGGAGAGGCCTTGCTAGAGAGGTCGATGGTTTCGCTTCAATGGCTTGGCTTCATGCAGTTAAACGGTGCATTTCGGCAGGGAACGTATCCACGCGCTCATCGCACCCGTAGAGCCGGCAGAGCCAATCCACCGTTTTCTGGATCACCTGTTGCTCTGTGGACAACAGCGTGAACGTGTGGTCAGCATCGGGGATGACGTGATACTCACAGGTCCGCGTCGTGCCGTTGCGCAACCGGGTAAATTTGCTTTCGAACTCTTCCCGCAGAATTACATCCTTCTCGCCATAAACAAAGAGCACGTGGCGACCTGAGGTGACGAGTTCCTGAAAGGCCCGGAAAAATGCCTGGTGTCGCCGCTGTTCCACCTTCCGGTTCCAACCGACCAGGCCCACCGCCACACTTTTGAGCAGTGTCTTCGGTGATATTCTTTCGGCCGAAGACAGATAGCGTTTCCAGGCTTTCAGGCTCAACGCTTTCTTGGTCCAGTTCTTCAAATACCGCTTTGCTGCCACACTGCTCATGGCGCCACCCGGCGCATGCTTTGAGATAGGCGTGTAAAGAGAAAAAGTGATCATAGGAAGCGACCACAACACCGCCGCGTCCACTCTGGGGTCCTGCGCAGCCGTCTTCAGGGCATTTCGTGCTCCCGCACAGGTCCCCAACAAAACCACGTGTTCCATTTTCTCTTCTCGCTGAAGATAGTCGATACCGCGACGAGTATCCTCGACATCGTAACAATCAAAATGAATGGCTTCCACGTCCCCTTCGCTGTCACCGATTCCTGGAAAATCCATCCGCAGGACGTGGAACCCCACCCGCGCCAGCTCGCGCGCGGCCTTCACGTACAAACGGTGCGGCCCCACCCGGTACTGCGGGCCGGAATTCAAAAAAATGACGCCTACCCTACGCCCGGCCTGCTCCGGACAGTGAAGAATGCCAAAGATTCTCTTCCCTTTGCTCAAGAACGTTACCGGACGCTCCCTTTCCCATGTCTCACGCATTCACATGCTCCTCCCTTCCAGCCAATCTGTGGTCTCCCTGAACAGCTCCTCCGGAAAGTACCAGCCAAACAAGGCCTGTTTGTCACAAAAGTCCCGTTCAGCGATGGTCCTGAGTTCACACCTCGCGCCGCAGCGCGTGTAAACCTCCGACAGCGTTTCCAGGCCGCCGTGTGCTGATCTGTCCGACATCACGCTGAGCAAGACGGATCGCTTGAAGTTGGCCACCTGCACCGTCAAATCGGTACTCAGCAACTGCTGGTAGACCTGCCGGGTCAACCGGTGTCCTTCCACCTCAATCGACCCGCTGGTTTGAAGCTCTTCGACGAGCTGCTCTCTGGAAGTGGTGCCGAGGTTGCTGGTCAACGCCGCATACATTCTCTTTCTGAACAGTTCATGAAGGTAATCCTCCCCTTTGACAACCGGAGACCACAGGATGAGGCGGTCGACCCTGTCATCTTGCTCTGCGGTCAGAGCCGCAACCCGTGGCCCCGAGTCGCAACCCAAGAAGTCCCACCTTGTGGATTCCCAGGCGCCCCTTCATCAAATCGATGGCTTTGCGCGTATCCGCGATCTGCGTCTCAAGTGTGGCCTCCTCAAACAGACCTTCACTGTCACCGTACCCGAACGCGTCGAAGCGCAGCACGTGAAACCCGTTTTCGCAAAGCTCACGGGCGTACCGTACAAAGACGCGATAACTCATCTGCTTCTCTTCACCGAACGGGTGACAAAAGACTATCCCCTTCTTTTGGGATCTGCCGTTTTGTGCCGGCGAATGGGAAATCGCAAAGAGATGCTTGCCGTGGTTCTCAAAAAAGAAAGCCTTTTCCATACACCTCCAGTGGTCTACTCTCCTCGGATTGCACGGTCAGCGACTGTCCAAAAACGTCTACCGACCGGATAATCTCTTGCTCCAGGAGATGGCTCCTCTCTTTCAGAAAAGATAGAGCCACGGAACCTTATTTTGACATGAGAAAAGCGATAGAATTTGGGTGGTACGCCACACGGACGTCCGAAGCCGCAGACCTTTGTGCGGCCACGGGTTTATTCAGTTAAGGAAGTCTGTAGAACGACGGGAGAAACGCTGTGCGAACCCTACAGGGTTAACCTATTGATTGAGATTCAGTAGTCTCGCTCCCATTTTGCAGGAAAAACCTTGGCCGCGAGGTAGTCTTTGGCCTTGGTCCACTTGCGGCTCCGCGCCTCCAGACGAGAGCGGCGCAGAAGATAGCAGGAAGCCACACGCAAGGCCTTCTCTAGTTCGAGGCCATAGGAGGACAGGTACCGCTCCACTGCCGGTCGAGTGAAAATCGCAAACGCGTGATCTACATATTCGTAAACGAGGGCCAGAAAAGCCATTTTGACCAGGGCTTGCACGGCTTCCGGCGTGTCTTCGGGCATAAGCGCAGGATCCCGAAAAAATAGCATGTCCCCGTGCACAATTTGGCCGCGCGAATACGGAATCATCCCGCTTGAGACTTTTGGATGTTTCCGCCTCGTAGTCCGGCGCCAATGGTCCAGTTGAACGAAACCCATGGGCACAAAGCCTTTTTTCCTTAGATACAACT
>CAYQOI010000566.1:0-2564 GCA_964419085.1 uncultured Cytophagia bacterium
CTTATTTGAGCAGGATCATCTTCCGTACGGCTCGAAAATCGCCCGCTTGGAGTCGGTAGTAGTAGATACCGTTGGCAAGCCCGGCGCCGTCAAACCGCAAGGTGTGCTCCCCGGCGGCGAAGATCTCACCGTGAAGAAGGGAAGCCACCCTTTGGCCCAGCACGTTGTAAACTTCGAGGTTTACCGCGGTCTGCTGCGGCACCGTGAATGTGATGTTGGTCGTCGGATTGAAGGGATTGGGGTAGTTTTGGTGCAAAGAGAAGCCGCCCGGCACCGCGGGGTGGTCATCCTGCACGCTCGTGATGAGATTCAGCACTTCCACCAGGTCCAGAAACAACGCGTCTCCCGAGTTGCTGGTGTTGGCCACCCGCTCCCGAAACGCGACAAAAATGTCGGAGCCGGCGTCCACAAAATCCGTCAGCGCGAAGGCAAAGCGCTGCCAGTCGTTGTTGCCCGGACCACTGAAGCTGATGGTTGTGACCAGGATGGTGAAGAATTTTGTGCTGTCCCCACCGGTCGTGGAGAGCAAAACATCGAGATTGTCGCCGAATTGCAGGAAATACTTCAGATAGAAGACCAGCGAATCACCCTGCTGCACGTCGGTGATCTGCGGCGTAATCAGCCACTGGTCGGTCTGCTGCCCGGTGGTGAAATCTCCGTCTGCATCGCCGGTTACCCAACTCGCCATGGCCACCGCGTCGCCGCCCTGAGGCGGGGAGTCAGGCAGCGGAACGGGATCGCCCTGATTATCCTGAAAGCCGTCGATGATCGAGCCAACGAGCACGCGTTCCCATCCCGAACCGCCAAAATTCGTGATCTTGGTCCAACCGGCGGGAGGAAACTCTTCCGCCTCAAAAGACTCCAGTGGTAGCTCGCCCTGAACCACGGCAGGACTGTCCGAAAGGACGTTTGCGCGCGCACGCCTGGCCTCATCCACCGGATGGGCTACCCGTTGCTGAGACCGTACTTGCGCACTTCCGGCCAGCGAAACCAGAACGACCAGCGTTATAGTAACGACTTTCTTCATACTTCCTCCGACATACTTGGATATTCTACACAATTGATTCTATTCTGCAACCGCTCCCGCCGCCCTCAGAAGATGCGGAGGGCGAAGTTTACCGCAGAGCAACGTAGTAAATTTCCTCTTATTTGTCAAACGAAATTGAAGGCAACCGGGCGAGCACCTCCGGGTCCAGATGGTGGCCCCCGGAAAACTCGATGCGTGTATGGGGAATGGCATGGTGCCGCAGCGACTGTACCTGCTTTTCCAGCAGCTCGGGACGGGCCAGTTCGTCCTCGGTGCCATAGACCAGAACGACCCCCGCACGGCGAAATCTGGCGACGGTATCGGCGGTGGGAAGCTCGGGCGGCAGCAGTCCAGCCCACAAGATCAGTCTAGAGGCCTGCACATTCCCGTGAGCCAACCACCGGCTGACCGTGGCGGCTCCCTGAGAAAACCCCAGCATGAACACCTCGGTGCCCGACTTCGCTTCTCCAGGAAGCACCGCGTCAGAGAGAGCATCCAGGTAGGCCAAATAGTCCTGAATCTCGGTTTCTCGTGCCTCGCTGGTCATCCACGACGAGCCGATGCGACCGGAAAATCCGTCGAGGTAAAAGCGGGAAAGCCCCTCCGGCGCCACGATCAAGGTCTGGTCGTCGGCCAGGCAGTCGAAATGTTTGATGAAATGAGAAGCGAGCTGCCCGTACCCGTGGCAGACAAACCACACTCGCTTGGCCTTCCCGGGAGCGGGCCCCAGGGTGTAGTATCTCGCGGTGCGGCTCACCCGCAGCTTGCGTTCTTGCACCATGGCTCTTCTAATCCTGTACCTCCACCCCGCGCCAAAACGCGACGTAGCCGGCGATGTTCTTCGCCGCTTCCTTGGGCTCGGGATAGTACCAGGCCGCATCGACGTTGACCTCGTTGTCCACCTTGATGTGGTAGTAGTGCGCTGTGCCTTTCCACGGACAGATGGTTTCGGTGTTGCTTTCCTCAAAGTATTCCCGGTTGATGGAATCGGGCGGAAAGTACCGGTTTCCTTCCACGATTTCCACCTGGTCGCTTTCGGCCAGAACCTTGCCTTTCCAAATCGCTTTAGCCATTCCAACCTCCCTTCGAGTTTAAATGGATGCGCCATAGCGTGACGCGGGCGCAGACGATAGGCCGTTGGGCACCAAAGACTGACGGAGAATGCGGTTCCGTACCGGTTTCCACATGAACAGACCGCACACTCGAAGCCTGATCAAAAATAGTAAAATGAAACATGAAACTCAAATCAAATTACATGCGCCTCACCGTCCGCAGATATTCCAACACATATCTGTCTCTCGATTTCGCCTCCTCTAACCTCACCGTTGCCGGCGCACGCTTCTTGCCTGACCGAAGCACTTTGGATCGTTCAAGAATCGGACAAAGGCGAAAAAAGCAGACGCAGCGCAACTTTCTCCTGTGTTTGCCGTCCAAGAGGGAAAGGCAGAACCGATAGAGTGCTTCATAACATACAGGAGGAGGAATGATCTCGATTATTATTTTGGGCGTTTCCTTGATAGCCAGTCTCGCTTACGTG
>CAYQOI010000567.1:0-2556 GCA_964419085.1 uncultured Cytophagia bacterium
GGGTTTCCTTGGCCCGCAGGATGCCGCACTGTCGCAGCCGCGTGCTTTTGGGGCGTCCGCCCACCTGCTCGAAGTTCTCGCTCAGCGCGTAGCCCAGCCCCATGTGGATGGACCCCTCGATCTGGCCTTCGAACAGCATGGGGTTGACGATGCGGCCGGCATCGTGTGCAGCCACAACCCTGGCGACCTTGCCCTCATCGTCCAGCAGCACCACCTGGGCCGCGTAGCTGTAAGAGTAGTGGGTGACGACCTCCTCCACCTGGGCGCCCGGCTTGGTGGTCCAGTCGCAGATCCATTCCCCCTCATATTCCCTGCCTTCCAGCTCGCCGAGTTCGCGGTGCTGGAGGTCTTCCTTCACCTTTCGGCACGCATCGATAATCGCATGGCCCACCAGGGAAGTGGCGCGCGACGCGGTGGTCATGCCGCACTCGGTGTGGTCGCTGGTCTCGACGCGCACCTCCACCATCTCCGGGTCGACGCCCAACTCCTGGCACACCATCTGCACCGCCATGGTGTGTACGCCCTGCCCCATTTCGGTCCAGCCGTGCTGCACCAGAATCTTCCTCGGCGATTCGATGACGATTTTGGCCCGCCCGATGTCCGGCATGCCGTTGCCGATTCCCGTGTTCTTGATGCCGCACGCGATGCCGGCGAATCTGGCATTTCGGAAAACGTCCTTCACAGCAAGCAGCGTTTGTCGCACCCCGGCCGCCTCATTGAGCACCTGTCCGGTGGAGGTGGTCAAGCCCGCGTCCAGCGCGTTGTCGTAGCGGAACTGCCAGCGGTCGAAGCCGCCCTTCTCGCACAGCTCGTCGATGAGGCTCTCCACCGCGAAGGTCACCTGATTGACGCCGAAGCCGCGCATGGCACCGTTGGGAATGTTGTTGGTGTACACCGCCCGACTTTCCACATCCACGACGGGGAAGTAGTACGCGCCGGTCGCGTGGCCCGCGGAGCGCTCCAACACCTTCATGCCCACCGAGGCGTACGCGCCCGTATCTCCGACGATGCGCGCCCGGAGTGCGGTGAGCCTGCCTTTTCGGTCACAGCCGATCTTGTAGTCCATCCACAGCGGGTGGCGTTTGGGGTGCATGCAGATGGATTCGTCGCGCGTCAGGGTGAGTTTCACCGGCCGCTTCAGCAGGTAAGCGAACAGCGCGGCGTGGCCCTGAATGGAGAGGTCCTCCTTGCCACCGAACGCGCCGCCGTTGGGCACCAACACCACCTTCACCTTGGCCAGCGGCAGCTTGAGAAGTTTCGCGATCTGCTTCTGATCTTCGTAAACGCCCTGTCCCTGCGAAAAAACCTCGATGCCGTCGTACCAGGGCCGCGCGATGCAGCTTTCCGGTTCCAGGTAGCCGTGTTCGATGGTCTGGGTCTGGAAGCGGCCCTCCGCCACGACGTCTGATTTGGCCAGAACGGCGTCCGCGTCGCCCCGCTTGATCACGGTTTCCGAAAGGATATTTCCATTCGCGTGAATCTGCGGACTTCCCTCTTTCATCGCTTCGTGCGGGTCGGTGACCGGCTCCAGCACCTCGTACTCGACCTTGATGCGCTTGACCGCCTCCCGAGCGATGGCTTCGCTCTTGGCCACCACCCCGGCGAGCACGTCGCCGATGTAGCGGGTTTCCTCTCCGACCTTCACCATGGTGGGCCAGTCCGCGACGATGAGCCCGACGTTGCGTTCGCCGGGAATGTCTTCGGCGGTGAACACGCGCGTCACGCCGGGGAGAGCTTTGGCCTCGCTCACATCGATGGACAGCACCTTTGCCCGGGGGTGGTCGCTGAATTTCAACGCGGCGAACTCCATGTCTTCGAATTTCATGTCGCAGACGTAGGGCCGCCGTCCCAGGACCACGTCGTAGGAGTCATATTTGGGCAAGCGTTCTCCCACGCGGCCGCGGCGCTTTTCCATTTCCGCTGTCTGACCCGTGCGTCGCAGGTGCGCGGCGTACAGGATGGCTTGCTCGATTTTCTTGTAGCCCGTGCACCGGCACAGATGCGGGGTGAGCGCCTTGCGCACGTCCTGGAGGGTGGGTTCGGGATTGTGGTCCAGAAGCACCTTGCTCTGCATCACGATTCCGGGGATGCAGAAACCGCACTGCACGCCGCCTTTTTCCAGGAACGCGCGGGCAAACGTTCGCTGGGTTTTCTCATCCAACCCTTCGATGGTGAGGACCTGCCCGCCGGCCACTTTTTTCATGGGAATGACGCACGAGAGCACGGCCCGTTCGTTTAGTTCCACCACACAGCAGCCGCACGCGGCTTGCGGGGCGCAGCCATCTTTTGGCGAGATGATGCCTTCATGCTCCCGCAGGTAGGTGAGCAGCGAGAGTTCGGGGTCGCCGTCGTAGCTTTTCGTCTGTCCGTTTAATGTGAATTGCATGAGCCTCCAGGGTCAGATTCGTTCTCAGCACTCGCCTTGTATCTTACAACGCGCTGCTAATTTACAAATATTATCCGAACGTGTCCACTATTTTCGCGACGGCAACACGCTGGCACGCAGTGCACCGAACGGGTTCTTGGGGAGGTCGCGGCGCTTCCCGGGGTCGAAAG
>CAYQOI010000568.1:0-2545 GCA_964419085.1 uncultured Cytophagia bacterium
GGAAGTAATTGGCGAGAACAGGGATATCCCCTCTGCGTTCCCGCAGCGGCGGCAGCTTGATGTTGAAAACATTCAGCCGAAAATAGAGGTCTTCTCGAAAATTCCCCAGCCGAACCTCTTTTTCCAGGTCCTTGTTCGTAGACGCGATAAAGCGGGCCCGCACTGCGATGGTCTCGTTTCCGCCGAGCCGTTCGAAAACGCGCTCCTGCAGCACGCGCAGGAGCTTTTGCTGCAGGTTGGGCGACATGTCTCCGATTTCGTCGAGATAAATGGTGCCGCCTTTGGCCACTTCGAACTTGCCCAACTTTCGGCGGTCTGCGCCTGTGAACGCGCCTTTCTCGTGTCCAAACAGCTCGCTCTCCAGTAGGTTCTCAGGCAACACCGTGCAATTGATGGCCACAAATGGTTCCAAAGCTGCAGGGCCGCTCTGATGAATGGCGCGCGCCACCAACTCCTTGCCCGTGCCGCTTTCGCCGCTGATGAGCACGTTGGTCGTATTCGGTGTCGTGGTGATGACGCCGATGAGCTTGAAAATCTCGTGCATTTTTTCGTCATTGCCGACGAGCTCGTACTCGCGCACAGGCTGGTTCAATTTCGCCTTGAGATTTGCCACCTCCTCTCGTAACCGGACCATCTCCAGCGCGCGATTGGCCACCACCCGAACCTTCTCCACGTCTAACGGTTTGGTCAGGTACTCGTAGGCGCCCAGTTGCACGGCCTTCACCGCAGTCTGCATGGTACCAAATCCGGTGATCACCACCACTGGCGTCGTCACGCCCCGTTCCTTAAACGTCTCCAGCGCCTCCAGTCCCGACATCCCGGGCATAGCCACATCCATAAAAACCAGGACCGGGTGCTCTGCCTCCAGCTTCTCAACGGCTTCACGCCCATTGGCCGCGGTGATCACCTTAAAGCCATCCTTCTCGAATGTTTTGCGAAACGCGAACTGAATGTTCTTGTCGTCGTCAGCGATAAGGATCTTTTGACGTGCCATCTACCCGACCGGGAGCAAAATCGAAAAGCAGCTCCCCCTCTTTTTCTTGCTGGTCACCTTGACGATTCCGCCGTGTTGGTTCACCACTCTCTTCACAAAAGACAACCCCAGCCCGGTGCCATTCGTTTTGGTGGTGAAAAACGGATCGAAAATCCTCTCCAGATGCTCGCGACCGATACCGCAGCCCGAATCTTTGATTTCCACGACCACCACGTCCTTGCCCTTGTTGAGGATGATCTCCTCTACCTTCACCCGCTCGTCCGGCTCCAGCGCAGCCTGCCGCTCGCCCAGTTCTCGAACGTTCAGCCCCAGCGTCTCCACCCGAGTCCGGATTTCGATCGCACCTTCCCCGTCGATAGCCTGAGATGCGTTCAGGATGAGATTCACGAACGCTTCCTTCATCCGTTCCCGGTCCAACTCCAGCGCGGGAATCTCCGGGGCAAGCTCGATACGCAGGTCGATGCCCTGGTTATCGATCTGGTGCCTCGCAAACTCGATGCTGTCTCGCACAATCGCGTTGATGTCCTCGGAAGTTTTTTGCAGCCGCGCAGGGCGCGCCAGTTGCAGCAGATCCTTGACCACCCGTTCCATCCGGCCGAGAGAATCCAGCGCCACCTCCAGCGACTCCGATTCATCATCGCCGAGAACATCGTTTTCGGCCAGCAACTGCAAGATCATGCGCACCGAAGTCAGCGAATTGCGCATTTCGTGGGCGATGACCGCGGCCATTTCTCCCGTTGCCGCCAGCCTTTCGGAGCGAATCAGTTGCTCCTGCAGCCGTTTGCGTTCGGTGACATCGGTGATGATTTCAAGCACGTTTTCCACCCGCCCATCTTTTTTCAGCGGGATGGAAATGATCTCCAGATAACATTCCTCCCCATCCGGTGTGGCATGTTGCTCCACACTGCTGTGCATTCTTCCGGAACGAAAAGCGCGCTCCGTGGGACAATCCGAACAAAGCTGTCCTCCCCCGATGACCTCATGACACGACCGGCCCAGAAGCTCAGCAGCGGGTCGCCCGGCGATGGCTTCCAGGGCCGCGCTGGCCGAAACGATCTTGTATTCGGGATCCAGGAGGACGAACCCACTGGGAACATTGTCGAGAATTACCTGCAGCTTGTTTTTTTCTGCCCGGAGTTCTTCGGTGCGTTTGCGCACCGCCTGCTCCAACTGTCTCTGATGTGCTTCGATTTTCGCCTCCCGTTCTTCCAGAGAGGCAGCCATGATGTTGAATTGCTGCGCCAGGTCTTCGATTTCATCAAACGTGCGAACGTCTACCCGCGCATGATAATCCCCCTGCGCGATAACCTGCGCCTCCCGGTTGAGCCGCTTGATGGGATCGGCAAACTGCCGGGTCGCAAGATAAGCCAGGGCGAGGGAAACCACCAGGAACACCGCGACGGAAGCCAGAAAAATACGCCGGAACATGTCCGCCGGAGCAAATATTTCCCCTTTGGAAACGGCCTTCAGGATGGTATATTGTTCCGTAATCCCCGGGTAGGTTTGAAAAAGCGGCATGTGCGCGACGATTTCATCGCCCGCCTCCAGACA
>CAYQOI010000569.1:0-2543 GCA_964419085.1 uncultured Cytophagia bacterium
CCGCAGTTTAAACCGCTGCGTCTTCCCGGTGGCCGTCTTCGGCAGGGAATCCACATAAACGATCCAGCGCGGATATTTGTGAGGTGAGATACGGGATTTGACAAACCGGATGAGTTCTTCCGTGAGCGCCGGGGAGCCCTTCTTTCCCGGCTTCAACACCACAAAGGCCTTCGGTTTCACCAGACCCGCGTCATCTTCCGCACCGATGACCCCGCATTCCAGCACCGCTTCGTGCTCCATCAGCGTGTTCTCCACCTCGATGGGCGAAACCCACATGCCGCTCACTTTCAACATATCGTCGGACCTGCCCTGGTAATAGAATACGCCGTTCTCGTCCATTTTGTATTTGTCCCCTGTCCGGATCCAGTGGCCTTCAATGGTCGACTTGGTCGCCTCATGTTTGTTCCAGTAGTACGCGCAGATGGAATCACCCTTGATGAGCAAGTCGCCCACTTCGCCGACGGCCACCGGCTGACCGTTTTCATCCACAATCTTTGCTTCATAACCTGGGACCACTTTGCCTGAGGCTCCCGGGACAACTTCGCCGGGAAAGTTGGAGATGAACATGTGCAGGGCCTCGGTCGAGCCGATGCCATCGATGATGTCGACACCGAAACGAGTTTTCCAGCGTTGATACAGCGCCGGGGGCAACGCCTCGCCCGCTGAGACGCAGAGTCGTAGACTGCTGGTGTCGAAGCGTTTCTCCGCGCCCGCGACGTTGAGAAGCGCGGCGTAGGATGTGGGCACGCTGTAAAAGATGGTGGGTTTGTGTTTAGAAATAATCTCGAACACTTTTTCCGGTACGGGCTTATCCGGATAAAGAATCGTCGTCGCCCCCACGCCGAAGGGATAAAACAACGCGTTGCCGAGACCGTAGGCGAAAAAGAGCTTCGCAACGGAGAAAGTCCGGTCATCGTCTTTGATTCCCAGCACGTGCCGGCCGAAAGTGTGCAAACAGACCAGCATGTCGTGATGCAAATGCACAGTGCCTTTGGGAAACCCGGTGGTTCCGGAACTGTAAAGCCAGAAGCACGGGTCGTCTTTGCTCATCATCTCCGGCTCCAGGGTACCCGACTGTTCGCCGAGCAGCTCGGCAAGACGGTGCGGGCGAATCTGAGACGGGATGTCCTCCAATTCTGCGTCGCCATCGACGACCAGATGGTGCAGATACGGAGCCTGCCCCAGGATCGCAGAAATCCGTGGCAGAAGCGCGGCGCTGACCACCAGAACCCGCGCGCGGCTATCGTTGAGCAGGTAGCGGTAATCGTCTGTCTGCAGCAGCGTGTTTGTGGGAATCGGTACCGCCCCTGTCTTGATGCTGCCGAAGAACCCCGCGACGAACGCGACCGAGTCCAACAGAAGCAGCATGACCCGTTCTTCCATGCGTACATCGAGGCGGTGCTTCAGCGCGTTGCCGAACCGGTTGACCTGCTCGAACACCTGCCGGTAGGTGTACTCTGTGCCCTGGCCCACGTCTACCACTGCGACCTTGTCACCGCGTCCCTCGCGCAGGTGCCGGTCGACGAAATAGTCGGCTGCGTTCATCCGTTCCGGAATATCGAACATGACCGTGTCCTCCAGGTGCATTTGAATTACAAACAGATGTGAAATGGGTTTCCGGCTGTGGATACGGAAAAGAGGCGTTGCGTCTCCCCTACCCTGCCTCGCCATGCCGGTACTTGATGATCTTCACCTTCTCCAGGGTGATCAGCCCTTCGTCAACGGTTTCGTCCAGGAAGGGCATCAACTGATTGAGCTTTTCTTCGGTGTCCACCAGCTCGATGACGATGGGCAAATCCTCTGACAACCGCAGGATTTTGGCGGTGTGGAGGCGGCTGTGCGCGCCGAAGCCCATGATCCCCCGGAGAACCGTGGCCCCCGCCAGGTTCAGCTCTTTGGCCCGCAATACAATCTGCTCGTAGAGCGGTTTGCCCTGATATTTGTCGGTTTCCCCGATAAAGATCCGCAGCAGTAACCCTTCTTCCGGAAGCTTCATGGTTTTCTCCTACCTGAAGGCATTGAGCAAAATGCGGGCGGCAAAGAAACCCGCCAGGACCAAAATAAGCCCGCCGATGTTGCTCAACAAGATGTTCGCGAAAGCCAGCTTTATTTCATTGTCTCGAAACAAGTTAACACTTTCCAAGCCGAATGTGGAAAAAGTAGTGAAGGCGCCGAGAAGACCGATGAGGACAAAGCTGCGCGTGTTGCTTCCAAAGGTGGTTTGTGTGAGCAGTACCCAGGCAAATCCGATGAGAAAGCAGCCCAGATAGTTGACCACAAGGGTTCCCACCGGAAAGGCGCCCTCAAAAAAGCGGTGACTCAGACCTGAAACTGCGTAGCGCAAGAGCGCCCCTAACGCGCCTCCAACTCCGATGACGAGAAGTTTGACCATTCGTATCCGTTCTTTCCCAAAATGAGAGATTCTTCGCCCGCAGCGACTTCCCCGAATGTACCGAATCTGTATGAAGACAAAGATATGGAACGGCGAGAAATTTGTCAAGGAGGGTTTCTTTGGGCCGTGAGTCAGGAAGAAGGCGCAGGGA
>CAYQOI010000570.1:0-2518 GCA_964419085.1 uncultured Cytophagia bacterium
TCTGGAGGGAAAAATCTCGCCTGAGCAGTTACACGTTTCTTCCATTCGCGCCGGGCACATTCCCGGCACCCATGTCGTGGGCTTCGACTCCGAAGCAGACACCATCGAGTTGAAGCACACGGCGCGCAATCGCAGCGGCTTTGCACTGGGCGCGCTGCTGGCCGCGGAATGGATCGGGGGCAAGCAAGGCCTCTTTACGATGGACGATTTTTTGCGTGACCTGGTGAGAGATAAAAACGATGGCGGATAAACTGATCGCAGAGATCGAAAGCGCCTTCAACAAGGCGGCAGACGAACTGGGCCAGCACGACCTCGAGCTTTTCGAACGCTTCCGAGAGTTGCTGAGCAGCGGTCAGGTGCGGGCCGCGGAGAAACGTGCAGCAGGTTGGCACGTGAACGCCTGGGTAAAAAAAGGCATCCTGCTTGGCTTCAGGCTGGGCCGGTTGCACGACTACTCACTCGATGAGCGCTTCCGCTTTTTCGACAAGAGCACCTACCCGCTCAAAAAGCTCAGCATCGACGATGGGGTCAGGCAAGTGCCGGGCGGGTCGTCCATCCGCGAAGGCGCGTTTGTGGCGCCAGGCGTGGTCATCATGCCGCCGGCGTACATCAACGTCGGTGCTTACGTGGACGCAAACACCATGGTGGACTCGCACGCGCTGGTGGGCTCCTGCGCACAGGTGGGGAAACGGGTTCATCTGAGCGCGGGCGCGCAGCTTGGTGGGGTGTTGGAACCCATCGGCTCCATGCCCGTGATCATCGAAGACGATGTGATGGTGGGCGGCAACTGTGGCATTTTCGACGGCACCATCGTGTCGGAGCGTGCGGTCCTCGGGGCCGGCACCATTCTCACCGGCTCGACGCCTGTTTACGACCTGGTCAAGGGCCAGGTCATTCGCGGCACTCGCCAGACGCCGTTGGTCATTCCTCGCGACGCCGTGGTGGTGCCCGGAAGTCGAAGGCTGGAAACGGATTTTGCCCGGCAGCACGGGCTGTCGGTCTACGCGCCCGTGATCGTGAAATATCGGGACGAAAAGACCGCAGCGGCGACCGCGCTGGAGGACGCGCTGCGGTGAACAAAGCGGATTTTACGCGATGCCGGTAATCGTACAAAAATATGGCGGAAGCTCTCTCGCCACCCCGGAGCAGATCAAAAAGATCGCGGACCGCGTGATCAAAACCCGACAGCAAGGGTATGAGGTCGTCGTGGTGGTCTCGGCGCTGGGGGACACCACCGACCACTTGCTGGACCTCGCCCGCCAGGTCGCGAACGACCCGCCCCGCCGGGAGCTGGACATGCTCCTTTCGGTGGGTGAGCGCGTTTCCATCGCGCTTTTGGCCATGGCCATCAACGAAAGGGGCTTTCCCGCGATCTCCTTCACCGGCTCGCAGGTGGGAATCATCACCACCACCGACCACACCCGAGCGCGCATCCTGGAAATCAAAGGCGACCGGATTCGCAAAGAGCTCAGAGCAGGAAAAATCGTCGTGGTGGCCGGATACCAGGGCGTCAGCGTCGAAAAGGAGATCACTACCCTCGGCCGGGGGGGATCAGATACCACGGCCGTCGCGCTGGCCGCTGCGCTGGATGCAGAAAGGTGCGAGATCATGACCGACGTGGACGGCGTCTACACCGCGAACCCCCGCGTGGTCCAGGATGCGCAGCGCCTCGCCGCCATCAGCTACGATGAAATGCTGGAGCTGGCCGATGTGGGCGCGCAGGTTCTGAAGGCCTCGGCGGTGGAATTCGCCAAGCGCCACAACATCAAGATCATGGTGGGATCGAGTTTTACCGGAAAAATCGGGACCATCATCACGAACCGCACCCTCGACCGGCACCGGGTGACCGGCATCGCGCACGATGCCCATGTGGTGTTGGTAACCTGCAAAAGCCAGACAAACGGCGGCTCCACAGATTTTGTGAATGTGCTGGCGGAGTACGGCATAGAAGTCAAGTTTGTTTGGGAACTGGACGGCCAATGCGCGTTGTTGCTCAAGGACGACGACGTGCAAACCACCCAGGCGCTTCTCACCGAACACCAGAAATCGACAAAAGGGATGCAAGTGCGTTTTGACCACGGCATCGGATTGCTCTGCGTTTTGGGTACCGGAATCAACTTCGGTACAGACATTATGGCCAAAGTCAACCGCGCCTTCGAGCGGCTGGGCATCCGACCGCGCGGGGTTCACTTCTCGGAAACCCGGCTCGCTTTCGTGGTCGCACAGGATGTGCTGGTGGAGGCCGTCAACGCGATTCACCGGACGCTGTTTGTAGAGGGGACATGAACACACGCAATGTCGCCATCGTCGGGGCCACCGGCCTGGTTGGGCAGGAATTCGTGCGCATTCTGGAGCAGCGGCGTTTTCCGGTGGGCCACTTGCGTCTCCTGGCCTCGGCGCAATCTGCCGGCCAGACCCTGACGTTCCGCGGGGAGGAGCTACCCGTCGAGGAGCTCAGCGCCGACGCACTTACAGGCGTGGACCTGGCGCTGTTTTCCGCAGGCGCGGCAGTCAGCCG